>NZ_JBJXHK010000062.1:0-12899 GCF_046638635.1 Lysobacter zhanggongensis | reverse complement strand
GCCGTGCGTGCGGTGCCGGGCAGCGTGTTGTGGCTGCTGTCGGGGCCGGGCGACGCGGACCGCCGCCTGCGCGAGGTCGCGCAGGCCCGCGGCGTGACCCCCGAGAGGCTGGTCTTCATGCCCAAGCAGCCGCACGCGGACTACCTCGCGCGTCTGCAGCATGCCGACCTGTTCCTGGACACCGCACCCTACAACGCACACACGACCGCGTCGGACGCGCTATGGGCAGGCTGTCCGGTGCTGACGGTGCCCGGCGAAACCTTCGCGTCGCGTGTCGCCGGCAGCCTCAACCACCACCTCGGCATGCCGGCGATGAACGTGGCCGACGACGCCGCGTTTGTGGCGCGCGCGACCGGGCTCGGCTGCGATCCGACTGCGCTGCACGAGCTTCGTGCCGAGGTCGCTCGACGCCGGCGCGACAGCGGCCTGTTCGACATGGATGCGTTCGCCCGCGATTTCGCCGCCGCGGTGCACTCCATGGCGAACGGCCAGGCGCTCAGCCGATCGTGAAGTCCGCGCCGGCTTCGGCCGGGTCGGCATCCAGCCGTTCCAGCTCGTCTACGCGTGCCTGTGGCNGCGAACGGCCAGGCGCTCAGCCGATCGTGAAGTCCGCGCCGGCTTCGGCCGGGTCGGCATCCAGCCGTTCCAGCTCGTCTACGCGTGCCTGTGGCGGCCCCTGCCGCAGCCACGCGGCCAGCGCATCGATTGCAGCGGCGTCACCGACCGCCAGCACGTCGACCCGGCCGTCGGCGCGGTTGCGGGCGTAGCCGCGCAAACCCAGCCGCTGCGCCTGCTCGCGCGTGCCGGCCCGGAAGAACACCCCCTGCACCCGGCCGCCGACGACGAAGCGCGCCGCCGTCACGACGGTGCTCCGGCGCGACCGGCAGCCGGTCCGCCCGCGGCGGCGATCGCATCCTCGATCTCGCGCGCGGTCACCGGCCCCAGCACCTTGTGCGCCACCCGGCCATCGGGCGCGATCAGCCAGGTCATCGGCAACCCGCGCGGCGTGTCGAAGTCAGCCGGCGGGTCGTAGGTATCGAGGATCGCGATCGGGTAGACGACCGGGTGGTCGGCGAGGAACTCGCGCATGGCGTCCACTTCGATGTCTTCGTAGGCGAGCCCGACCACCTCGATGTGCTCGTTCATGGCGTCGAGCGCGGAAAGCTCCGGCATCTCCTTCAGGCACGGCGCGCACCAGGTCGCCCAGAAGTTGACCACCACCCAGGTCCCCCGCCGGTCGGCCAGGTCGTAGGTCGCCCCATCCAGGGTGTCGATCCGCAACGCGGGCGTACCGGTATCGGCGCCCTTGGCCCCATCGGCGGGCTCGGGAGCCGGTTTGTCCGCGACGACCGCGCCATCCACCGGCACGGACGGCGCCGCCGGTTCCCCGCCCCCGGCCGCGGCGGCCGGGCGATCGGCCGGCTGGCAACCGAGCACGGCGCCGACAAGCGCGACGAGGACGATGTTTCGTAATGACACAGTACGCACGGCTCAGTCCTCTTCGGCGTGGATGGTGGAGACGCGCCGCTTGAGCAGCGCCCGCAGCGGCACGCGCAGTTCGTCCAGCGCGGCGACCGCGGACTTGCCCAGGGCATCGTCACGGCATGGCAGGTGGGCCTCGGCGACCGGGATGCGCAGCTGGCAGGCCTCGTACAGCTCGGCCAGGCTGAGGGAGTCGAGGTCGCGCGCGAGCAGCCATTCGCCACCCTCGGCACGACGCACTACGTTGATCTCGGCCAGTTGCGCGAGCATCTCCTGCACGAGTGAATCGGTCAGCAGGGGTTCGAGCCGCTGGATGTCGTCGGTGTGCAGGCCCGCCCCGCTCGTGCGGGCCTCGTTGAACCGCGCCAGCAGCCGCAGCAGGCCGTACATCTCATAGCCCTCGGGCAGCCGCATCGACACCGGCTGGTAGCGGAAGGCCGAAATCGACGAGGCAAGCGATGCGCCCAGCAGCACGGCGATCCAGCTCATGAAGATCCACAGCAGGAACACCGGCACGAACGCCAGCGTGCCGTAGATCCTCGAGTAGTTGCCGAACGTGCCCAGGTAGATCCCGATGCCGCCCTTGACCAGTTCGAACAGCACGGTCGCCAGCAGGGCGCCGGCAATCGCGTGGCGCCACTGCACGGTGCGATGGGGCACCACCTTGTAGATCGTCGCGAAAGCGAACACCTCCAGCGCCATCGGCGCCAGCCGCAACATCGCCGCCTCGAGCACGTGGCCGGCCTCGGTGTCGAACACCGACAGCGCGAAGAACCGCGCCGACATCGCCAGGCTTGCCGCCGCCAGCAGCGCGCCCAGCGTCAGCACCGTCCAGTACACCAGGAAGCGGCCGAACTTCGGGCGGTGCGACTTGACCCGCCAGATCCGGTTGAACGCGAGCTCCACGCCATTGAGCGTGATCAGCACCGACACCACCAGCGCGACCGTGCCGGCGGTGGTCAGCTGGCCGGCGTTGGTGGAGAACTGCAGCAGGTAATCCTCGACCGACCGCGCGGCACTGGGCACGAAGTTGGAGAAGATGTAGTCGCTCAGCCGCTCGCTCCACAGCGCGAACACCGGGAACGCCGACAGCACCCCGAACACCACCATCGACAGCGGCACCAGTGCGAACACGGTGGTGAACGACAGCGCGCCAGCCGCCTGGAACAGGTCGTCCTCGATGAAGCGCCGGCCGAGGAACCGCGCGAACGCGGTCGCGCGCGCGCGATCGCGCAGGCGGTCGCCCCAGCGGTTGAATGAATCCAGTGGCTCCATCGGCCGGAGGTTACCCGATGCGGCGGCGGTCGCGACTCACACCGCCCTACCCTATCCTTGCGGCTTCCCTGCACGAGCCACGCCCATGCCCGAGATCCTGGTCCTGTACTACAGCCGCGGCGGCTCGGTCGCGCGACTGGCGCGACAGGTCGCGCGCGGCGTCGGCGAGGTCGACGGCATGCAGGCACGCCTGCGCACGGTGCCGCCGGTGGCGGTGGTGACCGAGGTGGCCGCGCCGCCCGTGCCCGAGGAGGGCGCGCCCTATGTCGAGCCACGCGACCTGGAGGAGTGCGCCGGCCTGCTCGTCGGCAGCCCGACCCGGTTCGGCAACATGGCTGCGCCACTCAAGCACTGGCTTGACGGGCTGGGTGCGCAGTGGGCCAGCGGCACGCTGGTCGGCAAACCGGCCGGTGTGTTCACCTCCACCGCGACGATGCACGGCGGGCAGGAGTCGACCCTGCTGACGATGATGGTGCCGCTGCTGCACCACGGATGCCTGCTGGCGGGCATCCCGTATACCGAGCCGCTGCTCAACAGCACCCGCACCGGTGGAACGCCCTACGGCGCCAGCCACGTGGCCGGCGGCAACGACGACCCGCAACCCAGCGACGACGAGGCCCACCTGGCCCGCGCGCTCGGTCGACGGGTGGCGGCGATCGCGGCGAAGCTGGCATGACGCCGCCCTTGCCCGCATCGCGGCGCGTGCTGCTGGTCGCCCTGCTGGCGCTGGTGGCCCTGTATGGCTACTGGTTCGCTCCGCGGCCCGATGCGTGGGTGGCACTGCTGGTTTTCGCGCTGCCGCCGCTGTTGCTGGCAGTGGGTGTCGCGCTGCGTCGACGGACCGCCGGCTTCTGGGCGGCCGTGTTCGCATTGGCGTGGTTCTGCCACGGGGTCATGGTGGCCTGGGTGCGCCCCGCGGACCGCACGCTGGCACTGGTCGAAACCCTGCTGGCGGTGGTGGTGGTGTTCGCTGCAAGCCTGCCCGGCCTGCGCGCGAGGTTTGGCGCGCGTCGTGCCGCACGCGGCGAGAGCACGCCCGACGGTCCCGCCTGACCCCTTCGCAGGCCGCGTGACGGGGCCGGCGCGGCCCCGCGCCGTATAATCCGCGGCCATCCCGCACCGCGAATGACCATGGACCAGCTCTGCATCGTCACCACCGGCGGCACGATCGACAAGATCTACTTCGACGACAAGTCGGACTTCCAGATCGGCGAACCGCAGATCGGTCGCATCCTCGACGAGCTGGGCGTGGCGTTCCGCTATTCGGTGATCCCGATCCTGCGCAAGGACTCGCTGCACATCACCGACGGCGACCGCGAACTGGTCCGCGCCACCATCGCCGCGCAGGACGCGCGCCACGTGCTGGTGACCCACGGCACCGATTCGATGGTGGCGACCGCGAAGGTGCTCGCCAGCATTCCGGGCAAGACCATCGTGCTCACCGGCGCGCTCAATCCGGCGCGCTTCCGCGGGTCGGACGCGGAATTCAACATCGGCACCGCGGTCGGCGCGGTGCAGTCCCTCCCGGCCGGCGTGTACATCGCGATGAACGGCCGCATCTGGGACCCGGCCAGCGTCCGCAAGAACGTCGACGCCAACCGGTTCGAGGCGCTGTAGCACCCCGCAAAAAAAGCCCCGGCATGGCCGGGGCGGGAGAGTTCGGTTGGGCCATATCGGCCGCCCCGCAATAAACCGTCAGGCGCGATTGCACGCCTGTCCGGATAGTTCGGCGCAAGCGACGCTCAGAACGTGACGCTCCAGCTGTTGATGTAACCGGTGTCGCCGCTGTAGGCGTCGTTGACCCGCAGCTTCCAGGTACCGTTGAGGGCTTCGCCGGACAGGTCGACATTGGCGGACCCGATGATGTTGTCGGCGCTGCCGCCACTGCGGTTGTGCAGGTTGTAGGTGCTGCCGTCCGGCGCCACCAGGTCCACCTTCAGGTCGCCCTTGTAGGTGTGCCGGATGTCGAGGTCCACGCGGGTGGTCGACGGGCCATTGCCACTGCGACCGGAGACGGTGATCGGGCTTTCAACCGTCGCCCGGTCGCGTATCTGGTAGTCGGCGCTGTTGGTGTAGGTCTGCTGCCCGCCACCGCCACCGCCGCCGGTGCTGTAGTCACCGACCAGGCTGACGTTGCTGAAGCTCGAGTACGCCTTGATGCGCACGTAGTAGGTGCCCGCGGTCGGCGCGGCGAAGGTGCAGCTCTCGCTGTTGCCGCTGCGGTACGGCCGGCAGTCGTAGCTGCTGTCGGTGGGTGCGCTGCCACGCTTGACGTACAGGTCGGCGTCGCCGCTGCCGCCGGACATGGTGAACACCAGGTTGGTCGCACCGGCCGGCACTTCCAGCGTGTAAACCACGTCGTTGCCCGTGGAGGCCGACAGGCCGGTGACCGGCACGCCCTTCTCCAGGCTGCCCTCGCCCGGACCCGGCTCGCCCCCGCCGGCGGTCTTGGCCAGCTCGCCGAGGAAGGCCAGCCCGAGCTTGGCCAGCGGCACGCTGCCGTGGGCCGTGCCTCCCATGCTGGCCAGCGTGTCGTAGCGGGTGTGGATGTCGTTGTTGAAGCTGGCCTCGAACATCATGGCCGCCGGGTAACCGGCACTTGTCCACGAGGCATGGTCGGAGCAGCCGTAGCCGCAGGTGTAGCTGCCACGGGTCAGGCCGAGCGGCGCGAGGTACTCGTCGAAGATGTCGCGCACGAACTGCTTGAGGTCGTTGTTGCTGTAGTCGCTGAGCAGCTGCATGTCGACGCTGGCGCCGGCGGTATGGTTGGTCATGTCCAGCTGCATCACGCCGACCACGTTCAGGCCCTGCTGCCGGAACGACTGGGCTATGGCGTTGGAGCCGCGCAGCCCCACCTCCTCGGCGGCGTAGCCCATGAACTTCACCGTGCGCCTGGGCTGCCAGCCATCGGCCAGCGCCACGCGGACCACCTCGGTCAGGGTGGCGATGCCGGAGGCGTCGTCGTCGGCGCCGGGGGCGTCCATCGCGTCGCTGCTGCCGGCGTTGGAGACCGAGTCGAGGTGGCCGCCCAGCACGACGATCTCGCCGGGCAGCTCACTGCCTTGGATCGTAAGGATCACCGACGGCTGGCCGCCGCAGGTATCGCAATCGAAGAAGGAAACGCTGGCGTCGCTACGGCCTGCCGACAGGCTGGCCCAGGTGTCATGGATCCACTGCGCGGCGTCATGGCCGGGAGCCGAGTTGTAGTAGCGGTTGGCGTACCCGGTGGAGAGGTGGTCGATGGTGCCGCGGATGTTGGATTCGGCGACCTGCGGCAGCCACGGCCCGACGGTGGCCTGGTTGTCGACGGTGTATCCGGCGAACGTCGTGGTGATCGCCTGCGCGCTGCGCTCCTGCGCCAGGAAGCGCTCGGCTTCGGCGCGACTGGCAAACGCGAAGTAGCCGCCGCACCGGCGTTCCACGTCGTGGACGTGGCGACCGATGTCGGGAAGCTGGTGGGCCAGCACCTGCGAGACAACCAGCCGCGCACCGGTACCGTCGCGTTGGGCGGTGGCGTCGCGGGCGATCGATTGCAGTGCACCGCGGTAGGTCTCGGCGGAGCTGACGATGTAGACCGGGGCCTGCGGGTCGCGCGCGATCGTTTCGGCCAGGTGGCGGTCAACGTGGGCGTGGGCGTCGGACGGGGCGTCGGCGGGAGCGCCAGGCTCCTGCGCGGCGGCGGCAGGCAGGGTGAGGACCGCCAGCATGGCGGCATTGATCAGGGAACGCTTCATCGGACCTTCCTTGTGATGACCGCCATCCGGGCGGCTCGCGTGATGTTGGTAGCGGACACCGGTCCGCCTGGACCTCCCCCCGTTCGGTCCGCAAAGGACGCGGTCCCGTTGCCGGGACCGCGTTTTGTTACCGGATTACGCTCCGGTCAGAACGTGATGCTCCAGCTGTTGATGTAACCGGTGTCGCCGCTGTAGGCGTCGTTGACCCGCAGCTTCCAGGTGCCGTTGAGCGCCTCGCTGGACAGGTTGAGGGTGGCGTAGCCGATGATGTTGTCGGCGCTGCCGCCACTGCGGTTGTGCAGGTTGTAGGTGCTGCCGTCCGGCGCCACCAGGTCCACCTTCAGGTCGCCCTTGTAGGTGTGGCGGATGTCGAGGTCCACGCGGGTGCTCGACGGGCCATTGCCACTGCGACCGGACACGCTGATCGGGCTTTCAACCGTCGCCCGGTCGCGGATCTGGTAATCGCCGCTGTTGGTGTAGGTCTGCTGTCCGCCACCGCCACCGCCGCCCGTGCTGTAGTCACCGACCAGGCTGACGTTGCTGAAGCTCGAGTACGCCTTGATGCGCACGTAGTAGGTGCCCGCGGTCGGCGCGGCGAAGGTGCAGCTCTCGCTGTTGCCGCTGCGGTACGGCCGGCAGTCGTAGCTGCTGTCGGTGGGTGCGCTGCCACGCTTGACGTACATGTCGGCATCTCCGCTGCCGCCGGACATGGTGAACACCAGGTTGGTCGCACCGGCCGGCACTTCCAGCGTGTAAACCACGTCGTTGCCCGTGGAGGCCGACAGGCCGGTGACCGGCACGCCCTTCTGAAGGGTGCCGTTGCCCGGACCCGGGTCCCCCGGGTCACCCGGGTCGCCACCGGACACCGCATCGACCGCGGCCTTGGCGTTCACGATGCCGTCGCCGATGTCGCGGTCGATGGAGACCGGGAACGCCCGCAGGGTGCTCTTCAGGGTCGACTCGACCTGCGACGGGGTCAGCGACCCGCCCGCGGCCGCCTGCATCAGCGCGACCACGCCGGCCACGTGCGGCGCCGCCATCGAGGTGCCCGACATCAGGCTGTAACCCTCGGACGACGGCGTGGTGGCGCCGCTGTTGACCGTCGAGGCGATGTCGCTGCCCGGGGCGGCCACGTCGATCAGGCTGCCGTAGTTGGAGAAGCTCGAGCGCGCGCCGGTGCGGGTGGTCGATGCCACCGCGACGACGTTGTTGCAGCTGGCCGGGGTGAAGCCGGAGGTGTCGGCGTTGCTGTTGCCGGCCGCCACCACCACCGTCGTGCCGCGGCCCACGGCGGCATTGACCGCATTCTGGTAGCTGGCCGAGCACGCGCCGCCGCCGCCCAGGCTCATGTTGATGACCTCGGCCGGGTTGGCATTGGCCGGGACGCCGCTGACCGTGCCGCCGGACGCCCAGACGATGCCGTCGACGATGTCGGAGGTGTAGCCGCCGCACTTGCCGAGCACGCGGACCGGCACGACCTTCGCGCCGTACGCCACGCCCGCCACGCCGGAGTTGTTGTTGGTGACCGCCGCGACGGTGCCGGCGACATGGCTGCCATGCCAGCTGGAGTTGCTGGCCGGGTGGCTCCCGCCGCACTCGTTGGCGGCATACCAGTCACCCTCGTCCTGTGCGTTGCCGTCACGGCCGTTGCCGTCGCGCGCCATGCCCGAGTCGCTGATGAAGTCGTAGCCAGGCAGCACATTGGCGTTGAGGTCGCTGTGGTTGGTGATGCCGGTATCGATCACCGCCACCACGACGCCGCTGCCGTTGGTCGCATCCCAGGCCTGGTCGGCCTTGATTCCGCCCGCGGCTTCCCAGTAGTGCCACTGGTGGCTGGTGTAGTAGGTGTCGTTGGCGGTGGCGATCGGCTTCATGATCCGGTCGACTTCGACGTACTCGACGTCCGGGTCGGCTGCCAGCTGGCGCATCAGCGCCTCGGCCTCGCTGGGGCCCAGCTTCTTGCCGGTGACCAGCACGTCGGAGCCGATCGCGGTGCGGCGCAGCTTCTTGAGCCCCAGCGCCTGCCCGTGCAGGGTGCTGTTGGCGGCCGCGTTGAGCGAGCGGTTCAGGGCCGCGGCGCTGGCGCGCTGGGCGCTGCCCTCGCGGTACTTGATGATGAAGCGGTCATTGCCGGCATCCGACTGCAGGCCCGCGGTGTTGACCACGCCTTGGCCCGCAGCGACGGCCGGTGCGGACGCCATCGCGGCCGCGAGGACGGCCGCGGTGGCCGCGGCGAGGGCGTGGGTGCGGAACCCGCGCAAAGAGTCTTGAGACATTCGTGAAACCCCCGAAAAGTAACGCCGCAATCGCGGCAAAGGTTTCGTCTGGTTCCTCGCACCCGAAGCCTCCGAAGGCACTCCGTTGCACGGGCCGGACGAACGTTCGGCGAGGTCTGTCTTCCTGAACCAAGCCGAAACGCAACCTAGGGGGAGAAGTTCGGGGTCCACAACACCGCATGCGGCGAATAACGGCCCCGTAACGAAGATGAACAGTCACCATCGCCGGAGAGCCTTGCGTGGCAAGGCCCGGCGGATTCCAAATCGTTACGGTGGGGCGACAGAAATGTTGCAAAGCAGCAACATTCTGCGCAAAAACGGCAAACCCTGACCCAATGGGTCACCCTATTCCGGGTTCAGAGCATTCCGGTTTCGAGCCGGGCAGCCTCGGACATCATGTGCCGACCCCACGGCGGGTCGAACACCAGCTCGACATCGGCCTCGGCGACGGTCGGGATCAGCTCCACCTTGTCACGCACGTCCGATACCAGCACGTCCCCCATCCCGCAGCCGGGGGCGGTCAGGGTCATGCTGATGGCGACCAGCCGCTCGCCCGGGCGCTCGGGGTGCGGTGCCACCGTGGCCTGGTAGACCAGCCCGAGGTCGACCACGTTGATCGGGATCTCGGGATCGAAACAGGTGCGCAGCTGCTTCCAGACCAGTTGCTCGACCGCCTCGTCATCGGCGCCTTCCTGCAGCTCGATCGGATCGGCCGGCTCCTTGCCGATCGCGTCGGCGTCCTGGCCGGCGATGCGGAACAGGTTGCCTTCGACGAACACCGTGTAGCTGCCGCCCAGCGCCTGGGTGATGTAGCCGACGCTGCCGGCCGGGAGGTTCACGGCGTCGCCCTGGGGCACCAGGACGGCGGGACAGTCGCGTTCGAAGCGGACGGGTTCACTGCTGCGGGAGTACATGGGCGGGGCGGCCGGAGGCGGAAACTTGAATCGGACCATTCTAGTCCAATATCGCCTGCGCGCCGTGCCCGCTATGCTGGCGCGCCGCCCCGACCCCACTGAATGAGCCGTCCCGTGACCCCAGCCGCCCGCCGCACCTTCGCGCCCGTGGCGGCCCCCTTGACCGGCTGGCTGCTGCTGGTCCTCGGCGTGGCGACGTTCGTCGTGGCGTGGGTCGCGCTCGGATTCTCCAGCGGGCGGCAGCACAGTTGGATGGCAGTGCTGGGCGCGCTGGACGTGGCCCTGATGCTGCGGCTCGGGCGTTGGCGCCCGGGCAGCCTGCGCATACCCGTGGCGGTGCTGGCCACCTTCGTGATCATCGCGCTGGCCAACTGGGGCCAGATCGCGGCACAACTGGGGAAGATGCTCGGCTACGCGCCCTGGGAGTCGGCGGTGCGACTGGGGTTCCACCACGCCTGGACCCTCACCCGGCTGGCCAACGACGCTACCGATGTCGTCTGGTGGCTGCTGGCGGTGGTGGTGGCGGCGCTGGCCTCGCGCTGATTGCCGGTGGTCAGTGGCCGCCGTCCATGGCCTTCAGCTCGCTGACCAGCGCGCCGGCCATCTCGGCCCCGTCGCCGTACAGCATCCGCGCGTTGTCGGCGTAGAACAGCGCATTTTCGATCCCCGCGAAGCCGGTGCCGCGGCCACGTTTGATCACCACCACGTTCTTCGCGTCCACCACGTCCAGGATCGGCATGCCGTAGATCGGCGACGCCGGATCGGTCCGGGCCACCGGGTTGACCACGTCGTTGGCCCCGATCACCAGCGCGACGTCGGTCTGCCGGAACTCGGGGTTGATGTCGTCCATGTCGGTGATGAGGTCGTAGGGCACGCCGGCCTCGGCCAGCAGCACGTTCATGTGGCCGGGCATGCGACCGGCGACCGGGTGGATCGCGAACTTCACCTTGACCCCGCGTTCGACCAGCTTCTGGGTCAGCTCCCAGATCTTGTGCTGGGCCTGGGCTACGGCCATGCCGTAGCCCGGCACGATCACCACGCGCTCGGCGTAGGCCATCATCGCGGCCACGTCGCCGGCCTCGATGGGTTTCTGCGCGCCGCTGATTTCCTGCGCCTCGCCGCCACCACCGAAGTTGGAGAACAGCACGCCGCTGATCGGCCGGTTCATCGCCCGGGCCATCAGCCGGGTCAGCAGCATGCCGGCCGCGCCGACCATGGTGCCGGCGATCACCAGCGCCTGGTTGCCAAGCACGTAGCCTTCGAACGCCACCGCCAATCCGGTCAGCGCGTTGTACAGCGAGATCACCACCGGCATGTCGGCGCCGCCGATCGGCAGCGTCATCAGAACGCCCAGCGCCAGCGCCAGCACGAAGAACGCAATGATCACCGGCACCTCGAGCGTCGCCACCGCCCAGCCGCCGGCCACCACCATCGCGACGAACACCAGCGCGTTGAAGACCTGCTGGCCGGGGAACACGACCCTGCGGTCGAGCCGCCCGTCGAGCTTGGCCCAGGCGATCACCGAACCCGACAGCGACACCGCGCCGATCGCCGCGCCGAGCACCGCCAGCACCAGCGTGGCCATCGATGGCGAGGTGCCGGCCTGCGCGACCGCCGCCACGCCGGTGGCCATCGCCGAGAACCGCAGCAGCTCGACCGCGCCGATCGCCGCCGCCGAGCCACCCCCCATGCCGTTGTAGAGCGCGACCATCTGCGGCATGTCGGTGATCGCGACGCGGCGTCCCGATACCCACGCCGCGCCTGCGCCGATGGCCAGCGCGGCGAGGATCAGACCGAGGTTGTCGAGTCCGAGCAGGAAGGTCGCCGCGGTCGCCAGCAACATGCCGACGCCGGCCCAGCGGATGCCGCTGCGCGCCGTGCGCGGCGAGGCCATCCGCTGCAGCCCGAGCAGGAACAACGTGGCCGCGACCAGGTAGCTCGCCGCGGCGAGTAGCCCCGCGGCGGTCATCCGGCGTCCCCGCCCGGCTTGCCGGCGTCATCGGCACCCGGTTTCCGACTGGGCTTGAACATCTCAAGCATGCGCTCTGTGACCACGTAGCCACCGGCCGCGTTACCGGCTCCCAGCACCACCGCGACGAAACCGATCGCCTTCTCCAGAGTGGTGTCGGCGTGGCCGAGCACGACCATCGCCCCGACCAGCACGATGCCGTGGATGAAGTTGGAGCCCGACATCAGCGGCGTGTGCAGGATCACGGGCACGCGCGAAATGATCACGTGGCCGGCGATCGCCGCCAGCATGAAGATGTAGAGCACCGTGAACGCCTGTGCCACCGATCCGTCGCCCATCCCCGCCACCCTGCCGTCCGGCTTGCGATGTCGCCCGCATCATAACCACGGCCGCCGCGGCGGCGCAGCCGACCCTGTCAACCGGGGGTGCCGCCGCGCGTTCCCATCCCCGCAGCAGCGCTGCCTGAGGCAGTACCGATGACTGCGTATATCCTCGAAACGTGAATGCAGATGCCAACGACGACATCCATGCCGCCCCGTCCCCAGGCGCCCACGCGCCTGCCGGGAGCGCTGCGCCGCCACGCCAGGAGTACGCGTCGCTGGACCATTTCCTGGCCGGCATCGGTCCGCGTGCCTTCCGCTTCGCCGAACTCGGGCTGCGCCAGCGCGACGATGCACTCGATGCGGTGCAGGACGCCATGGTGAAGATGCTGAATTACAAGGACCGGCCGACCACCGAATGGACCCCGTTGTTCTGGCGGATCCTGCGCAGCCGGATCGTCGACGTCCAGCGGCGTCGGACCTTCCGCCTGCGCTGGTTGGCGCCGCCGCCCGAACGAGAAGACGGCGGCCTGCCCGACTGGACCGACGAAGGACCGGGCCCGGCGCGCGTCCACGAGGGACAGGAGGCCTACGCGCGCCTTTCAGAGGCGATAGCCCGCCTGCCCGCGCGGCAACGCGAGGCGTTCACTTTGCGGGTACTTGAAGAGCTGGACGTGGCCACCACCGCCGAGGTGATGGGCTGCGGCGAGGGCTCGGTCAAGACCCACCTGTCGCGCGCCCGCGCGACGCTGCAGCAGCAACTGGAGGACTGGCGATGAGACGCGACGCCCTTCGCGACGCCCCTCGCGACTCCCACCACGACGACGCCTTCGACCGGGCCGCGCGCGACTGCCACGCGCAGGCACTGGCCCACCTGTCCGCGCCGACCCGCCGACGGTTGCGCGAGGCCCGCCAGGCACCGCGCCGCG
>NZ_JBJXHK010000061.1:0-13083 GCF_046638635.1 Lysobacter zhanggongensis | reverse complement strand
GCCGCGGCCGCCCGGCTGGCCGCGGCCACGCGCTCGGCCTGCAACGTCGCGATCGCCTTGCGGATGGCCGGCAACGCAGCCAGCGCCGCACGCTCGCCTTCGAGGATGGCGCGGTTGCGCTGCTCGAAATCGGCCGCGCCGATGTCGGTCACCTGCGGGCGGATGACCACGTCGGCGCGCGCCATCTCCTGCTGGCCCAGCTGCTGGCCCATGATGCTGATGGACTGGTTGACGATACCGAGCAGGTGCGTGGGCTTCTGCCCGGTGGCCTTGCTGGAGATGTCGACCGCGATCACCAGGTCGGCGCCCAGGTCACGCGCGGCATCCACCGGCACGGGACTCACCACGCCGCCGTCGACGTAATGCCACTGGCCGATCGCGACCGGCTCGAACACGCCCGGCACGCTGCTCGATGCGCGCACCGCCTGGCCCGTGTTGCCGCGTGCAAACGCGACCCGCTCGCCGGTCTCGAGCCGCGTGGCGACCGCGGCGAACGGTTTCTCCATGCGCTCGAGCGCCCGCCCGCCCACCTGCGCGTTGACGTAGTCCTGCAAGGCCTTGCCCTTGACCAGGCCACCGGCAAACAGGCTGACATCGCGGATGCTCGATTCGTCCAGCGCCACTGCCTCGCGCTGCAGCTCGAACGGGCCCATGCCACCGGCATAGAGCGCACCGACCACGCTGCCGGCGCTGGTGCCGGCGACCACGCGCGGCGTGATGCCGTTGGCCTCCAGCATCTTGATGACGCCGATGTGTGCGAAGCCCTTGGCGGCGCCGCCACCCAGCGCGAGGCCGACGCGGATTTCGGGGGGTGGCACAACGACGGTCGGCGCGGAGGGCGGATCAGGGCGGACGGTCTCGCCGCCACAGCCTGCGATCAGCACCAGCGGCAACAGCAACAGCGGCGCCAGCCGCCGGCGTAGGAGAGTCATCATGTTGCGACCATGGGCCATCGAAGCCGCGGAGCATACGCGCGGCCGCCCCCACGCCGGTTGAACGCGCGAGCGGCTCGGGTCCGATCCGCTCCAGGCCCCGCTGAACAGGCGTGGGAGCCGCACGCGGGCCGGGTGTGCGGGACCGGCTTGCACTGTCGAAACCTGCGCCGGTACAATACGCGGCTCGCCCGGACCCATCCGGGCTGTTTACCCGAACCGAGATACTTATGCCCAGCGTCAAAGTCCGCGAAAACGAGCCTTTCGAGTTTGCCCTGCGTCGCTTCAAGCGCACCTGCGAGAAGGCCGGCGTCCTCGCCGAGACCCGCAAGCGCGAGTTCTACGAAAAGCCGACCCAGGAACGCAAGCGCAAGGCCGCCGCCGCGGTGAAGCGCCAGTCCCGCCGCGCCTCGCGCGACGTGACCAAGCGCCAGCGGCTGTACTGATCGCGCATCCTGCGTAGCTCCCGGCCATCCGCGCCGGGGACTTCACAGGGAAGCCAAAGCCGGCCGCGCCGTGAGCGCCGCCGGCTTTTTGCGTTCCGCCGGAACCGGCGGCGCGCGCCCCACCCAAGGACCCCGCCATGACCCTCAAGCAGCAGCTCACCGACGACATGAAGGCCGCCATGAAGGGCGGCGACAAGCACAGCCTCGGCGTGATCCGGCTGATGAACGCCGCGATCAAGCAGAGGGAGATCGACGAGCGGATCGAGCTGGACGACGCGCAGGTGCTGGCGGTGCTCGACAAGATGGTCAAGCAGCGGCGCGACTCGGTCACCCAGTACGAGGCTGCCAACCGCGAGGACCTGGCCGCGGTCGAGCGCGAGGAGATCACCGTGATCGAGCGCTACCTGCCGGCCAAGCTCGGCGAGGCCGAGATCATCGCCGCGATCGACGCGGCCAAGGCCGAGACCGGCGCCAGCAGCCAGGCCGACATCGGCAAGCTGATGGGCGTGCTCAAGCCGCGGCTGGCCGGCCAGGCCGACATGGGCCTGGTGTCGAAGCTGGTGAAGCAGCGCCTGGGCTGAACCGCCCGGGTGGCGCACGACGAGGCCGGGACATCCCGGCCTTTCGCGTTTCCGGGGCTGGCAGCCACCGCTATCCGTCGACCCACTCGACGCTAACCTCGTCGCCCCGATACTGGCGGGGCATCCTCCACAAACAACACTCCATGGCCGACCGATCCCCGAATCCCGCAACGCCTGCCCGCCGTGCCGGCGAAGACGTGCCCGAGACGGACCAGCCGGATCTTGGCGAACGCCTCGACGAACTGCAGGAGCGGATCGAGGAAAGCTGGCCGGCGAAGTTCATCCATCGCTTCTTCGCCTACGACCTGCTGGCGCTGGCCGCCGCGCTGTCGTTCTACACCCTGCTCTCGCTGGCGCCGCTGGTACTGATGCTGCTGTGGTTGACCACCGCGCTGCTGCCCACTGCGCAGGAGGAATTCTTCCGGCAGGTCGGCCTGCTGGTCGGACCGCAGGTCGAAGAAACCGCGCGGCTGATCGTCGCCAACGCCGAGCGCCGTCCCGGCACCGGCTCGCTGGCCGCGCTGCTCGGCACCGGCGCGTTGCTGGTCGGCGCGTCGGTCGTGTTCGGCCAGTTGCAGGCCGCCCTCAACCGGGTATTCCGCTCCGATGCGCGCGCACTCGGGCTGCTGGCGTGGCTGCGCAAGCGCCTGCTGTCGTTCGGCATGGCCATTGCAGTCGGTTTCCTGTTGGTGGTGTCGATGGCGGTCCAGGCCGCCCTCGCGGTCGTGATGGCATGGCTGCCGGACCTGTTGCCGGTGTTCGCGGAGGCGTTTTCGCTGGTGCTCTACGCACTGGTGTTCGCCGGCATGTACCGGCTGCTGCCGGATCGCCCGGTCAGTCCGTCGCGCGCCTTGGCGGGCGGCGCGCTGACTGCCGGACTGTTCATCGTGGGCCGCTGGGCGATCGGCCTGTACCTCGGCCAGGCCAGCCTGGGCAACGCCTACGGGCCGGCCGGCGGCCTGGTGGTGATGCTGGTGTGGCTGTACTACTGCGNGGACTGTTCATCGTGGGCCGCTGGGCGATCGGCCTGTACCTCGGCCAGGCCAGCCTGGGCAACGCCTACGGGCCGGCCGGCGGCCTGGTGGTGATGCTGGTGTGGCTGTACTACTGCGCGGTGGTGTTCCTGGCGGGTGCCCTGATCACGGCGATGCTCGACGAGCATGCGCGGGTCTCCCGCCGGCTGGCGCGCCAGCGCGCACGCGCCGACCGCACGCCCCCGGCCGCGACCGACGCAACCACCGGCCGCCCGTGACCGCCCCGGCGGTGGCATCCTAGCGGTCCGCTTCATCGTTACCGCGCCCGGTCCGGGCAGCCATGGCCCGCATTCCCGACGCCTTCATCGACGACCTGCTCGCCCGCACCGACATCGTCGAGCTGGTGGGCGCGCGCGTGCCGCTCAAGCGGCAGGGCAAGGAATACTCGGCGCGCTGCCCGTTCCACGACGAGCGCTCACCGAGCTTCACGGTCTCGCCGGGCAAGCAGTTCTACCACTGCTTCGGCTGTGGCGCGCACGGCACCGCGATCAAGTTCCTGATGGAGTACGACCGGCTGGAGTTCCTGGACGCGGTCGAGGAACTGGCGCGCCAGAACGGGATGGAGGTGCCGCGCGACACCTTCCAGCGCAACGCCAACCCCGACAGCCAGGACCTGTACTCGGCGATGGAGGCGGCGGCGACCTTCTACCGCCGGCAACTGGCCGCCACTCCGCGCGCGCGGGCCTACCTCGACGACCGTGGGGTCGACGCGGGTATCCGCGAGCGCTTCGGGATCGGTTACGCGCCCGGTGGGTTCAACGCGCTGCGCGACGCGCTCGGCAGCGATGAGCGCCGGATGCGGCTGCTCGAGCGCGGCGGCCTGTTCTCGAAGAACGACAGCGGCCGCGTCTACGACAAGTTCCGCGATCGGGTGATGTTCCCGATCCACGACCGGCGCGGCCGCACGATCGGCTTCGGCGGCCGCGTACTGGCGCCGGAGGAGGACGGCCGGGACCCCGGCCCGAAGTACCTCAACTCGCCCGAGACGGAGCTGTTCCACAAGGGGCGCGAACTGTACGGCCTGTGGCAGGTCCGCCAGGCCAACAAGAAGATCGAGCGGCTGGTGGTGGTCGAGGGCTACATGGACGTGGTCGCGCTGTTCCAGCACGGGGTCGAGACCGCGGTCGCGACGCTGGGGACCGCCACGACCCCGGACCACGCCGAACTGCTGTTCCGGAACGCACCCGACGTCTATTTCTGCTTCGATGGCGACCGCGCCGGGCGCGGCGCGGCGTGGAAGGCGCTCGAGTCGGTGCTGCCGCGGATGAAGGACGGCCGGCAGGCGTTCTTCCTGTTCCTGCCCGAGGGCGAGGATCCCGACACGATCGTCCGCAAGGAAGGCGCGGCCGGTTTCGACGCGCGCCTGCGCGAGGCGGTGCCGCTGTCGCGGTTCCTGTTCGACTCGCTCGCTGCGGAGGTCAATCTCGGCACGCTGGAAGGCAAAGGCCGGCTGGCCGAGCGGGCCAAGCCGCTGCTGGCGCAGATCCCCGATGGCGCCTTCGCCGATCTCATGCGCCAACGGCTGACGGAGCTGACGGGCGTCGGCGCACGCGCGAGCAGCCCGGAAACCCACGTGCCGGCGCAGCGCGCACGGGCGCCGTCGCGGGGCACCCCGACGCCTCGGCGCAGCCTGGTCCGCGCCGCAATCGCACTGCTGCTGCAGCGTCCGGCGCTCGCGCTGGAGCTGGAGCCGCCGTTCCGCTTCGCCACGCTGCGCCAGCCCGGCATCGAACTGCTGGTCGACCTGCTCGGCCTGATCTATGCGCGCCCGGACATCGGCACCGGCTCGCTGGTCGAACACTTCGCCGGGCGCGAGGAATACAGCGCGCTGCAGAAGCTGGCCTCGCAGTCGCTGGCCGGCGACGAAGGCAAGTGGCGCGACGAACTGCTCGACGCGATCGCGCAGCTCGATCGCCAGACCCTGCAGCAGCGCATCGAAGAGTTGCAGGCGATCATCCACGAGGGTGGTCGCGGCGCACTCACCGCCGAGGAACAGGCTGAACTGCGCGAGTTGCTCGGCGCGGTCGGACGGGCCCGCCGGACATGACCGGCGGCGGGTGGACGGCCGCCACGCAAGCGTTTCACCCGGTTTTCATACACCCGGCGACGACGCGGCGGCGCCTACAGTCGGTGGCGTTCCTCCGGAGACACCACCCATGCGCCGCCTGTCGATCACTACCCCCATCCTCCTTACCGGTGCCGCCGCGCTGCTGCTGGTCGTCGGCTGTCGCGGTCCCGAACTGGCCGAGGTCCAGGCCGCTCCGCCGCCGCCCGTCGTCAAGAAGATCGACCCGCGCGTGGCAGCCGAGCAGGCGCTGGTGGCCTACATGGAAACGGTCGGCACCGACGAGGCGCCGCAGTACCGCGAGGCCCGCAGCGACCTCGACGGCGACGGCACCAACGACCTGCTGATGTTGCTGGACGACCCGATGTGGTGCGATGCCGACGGCTGCCCGCTGCTGGTGTTCCACGGCGAGGCGGACGGCAGCTATACGCTGGTCGGGCGCACCGATACCACCCACGCACCGATCGCGCTGGGCAAGCACCGCAACAACGGCTGGCACGACCTGCTGGTCGGCGTGGGCGGTGGCACGACCCAGGCCGGCACCGTCGCCCTGCAGTTCGACGGCGAGGGCTACCCGGTCGATCCCACGATGGTGGCGTTGCTTGCCAACGAGTCGGCCCCGGTGGTGCAGACGCTGTTCGAGTAACAGAGCCGCCGCCGGGCCGCGCCGGACAGCTGCGACGACCAGCCCGCTTGCGTCGTCAGCCGACGGGCCGAAGCTCGAACGCCGCCGCCGGCTCCATCAGCGGCAGCAGCCAGTGGTCGACCAGCAGGAACGCGAAGAGCGCCATCAAGTACACGATCGAGTACTTGAACACCTCCATCGCGTACAGCTCGTCGGGCGGGTCCATCAGCCGCCAGGCGTGCCAGAGGAACACCGCGCCCAGCACCAGCGCGCCACCGAGGTAGAACAGTCCGCTCATGCCGGTGGCCCACGGCAACACCGTCACCACCACCAGCAGCACGGTGTAGAACAGGATCTGCCAGCGGGTGTACTCGACCCCGTGGGTGACCGGCAGCATCGGCACCATCGCCTTGCGGTAGTCCTCGCGGCGGAAGATCGCCAACGCCCAGAAGTGCGGCGGCGTCCAGACGAAGATGATCAGCACCAGCAGCAGCGCGTGCGGGTCGAGCGTGCCGGTGATCGCGGCCCATCCCAGCGCGGGCGGCGCGGCGCCGGCGATGCCGCCGATGACGATGTTCTGCGGCGTGGCCCGCTTGAGGAACACCGTGTAGATGACCGCATAGCCGATCAGCGAGGCGAAGGTCAGCAGCGCGGTCAACACGTTGACCCAGACCAGCAGGATCACCATCGAGGCCGCCGCCAGCAGCAGCGCGAACACCAGCGCCTGGCGCGGGCTCACCTGGCCGGCGACGATCGGCCGCCACGAGGTCCGCGCCATCTTGGCGTCGATGCGCGAGTCCAGTAGCTGGTTGATCGCCGCCGCGGACGAGGCCGCCAGCCAGATGCCGAGGAAACCGAGCACGGACTCCTTCAGCGGCGGCAGCCCCGGCACGGCCAGGAACATGCCGATCGCCGCAGTGAACACGATCAGCGCGACCACCCGGGGTTTGGTGAGGTCCCAGTACTGTCGCAGCGTCGGTCGCATTGCCGTGCCCATCACGCCTCCGGTGCGCGTACGCGCGCCAGCAGCGAGACCAGCACGAACAGCAGCAGCACCGCACCGGCGTTGTGCAGCACCGCCGTCCACAGCGGCAACGCCAGCTTGACGTTGGCGATGCCCAGGGCGACCTGCGCGATCGCCAGCGCGCCGAGCAAACTCGCCCAGCCGCGCAGACCCGGTGTGCGAAGCAGCCGCGCGACCAGCCACAGCAGGTAGGCGAACACGACCACCGCCATCATCCGGTGGGCCATCTGGATCGCGATGCGCGACTGGCCGTCGAGGATGCCGCCTTCGTAGTCGACGCCGATGCCGCGCCACAGCACGAAGCCCTCGCTGAAGTCGGTCGGCGGCCACCATCGGCCGACGCAGGTCGGGAAATCGGTACCGCAGGCCAGCGCCGCATAGTTGGCGCTGGTCCAGCCGCCGAGCGCGATCTGCACGCCCAGCAGCACCAGCCCGACCATCAGCAGCACGCGCACGCGCCCGGCCTCGGCCAAGCGGATCGGCAACCCGGTGGCACGCCATGCCATCCACAGCAGCAGCGAGAACGTCAGCAGTCCACCCAGCAGGTGGCCCATCACGACGATGGGCTTCAGCAGCCACGTCACCGTCCACATCCCGAGCAGGGCCTGGAAGATGATCACCGCCAGCGTGACCGCCGCCACCCGGGCCAGGTCGAGGTTGCTCCAGCGCAGCGCGGCCACCAGCAGGATCGCCTCGCCGGCGATCGCCAGCACCGACGCGGCCACGTGCTCGCCGCGCATGTACAGCGGGATCGCGATCGCGACCAGCGCGGCAGCAGCCAGTACCTGGGCCATCCCGTACCGGCGGCGACGCGCGGCGAGCAGCGCGAGCGCCAGCGTCAGCACCCCGAGCGCGCCCGCGATCATCCGGTGGAACTGCTCGCGCCACGCCTTGTGCACCTCCACCGGTCGGATCGCGGTGGCGGCATGGTCCGCGCCGTGGCCGACCTCGGTCGGCCACGCGGCGCGGCCGTAGCAGGTCGGCCAGTCCGGACAGCTGAGCCCCGCGTCGGACAGACGGACGAAGGCACCGAACACGATCACGCCCAGCGCGAGCGCGACCGCCAGCCACGCAAGGCGGTGGAAATGGCGGGCCGGACGCGCGGCGGCGGGACGTGGTGGGGAGGAATGGCGGGAGGCGGTCATGCAGGTCTCTTGCAGCGGCGCGGGGCGCCGGTCAGATCAGCTTCAGGAGCTTGGCGACATCGGCGCGCAGCCCGACCGGATCGAACCCGGGAGGGTAGCGCAGGATCACGAACCCGTTCGGGTCGACCACGTAGGCCGGTACGCCGCGCGCCGGATCGGCGTCGAGCCCTGGCAGCGCGGCGCGGAGGCGCGGTTCCGGCTGCACCACGTGCAGCGTCCGCGGGCGGGCGTCGGCCGGCGGCAGGCAGGCATCCTCGCCGCAGATCCAGAGCAGGTGCACCCGGTCCGCGTCCTTGCCGAACAGCCGCCAGACGGTATCGAGGTCGTGCGCCAGGCGGTCGCAGCGTTCGCCGCACTGCGCGGGCGGCGCGACGACGATGCGCCAGGTCCGCAGTTCCGGCTGCCAGGCGTACTCGCCACCCTCGGCCAGCACCGGTACGACCTCGCGCAGGTCGGCCGGCGGATCGAGCAGCTCCCCGTGGTTCCTGCGCCCGTCCGGTTGCCAGCCGGAGAAGCGCAGGATGCCGGCCACCAGCATGCTGCCGAAGAACATCACGAAGATCGCGACCAGCAGGACGCGATTCCGGTTGCGGGTGCGGAGGTCGACCCCTGCCGGTTCGTTCATGGCGACATCACTCCTGCAGCGTGCGTGTTCATCGGCGTGGCCCACCGGTCACCGGGCGGCGCCTGCGAAAGGTGAGGATCAGTGCGGTGGCCAGCACCGCGAGCGCGAGGCCGAACCACTGCACCGCATAGCCGCGGTGCTTGTCCGGCGGCAAGGTGTTGGCGAGCAGCTCCAGGTCGCGCTCGTAGCCCAGCTCCATGGCCGGGTCGAGCCGCAACACGCGCGGTGCCAGCGGGCCCGGCAGGCCGGTTTCGGCGGCGATGGCCGCCATGTCGACACGAGTCAGCAACCACTGGTCACCGCTCTGGACCAGTCCTCGCCCCAACGCGATGCCGCTCGACGGCGGGGCCGCCAGCAGGCCGCGCAACTGGATGTCGCCCTCGGGCCGCGGGATGACCGGCAGCTCGCGCGACGGGGGCAGCGGCATCCAGCCCATGTCGACCAGCATTGGCCCTGCGCCTTCCGGAATAAAGACGCGGTAGATGCGCACGCCGACCCTGCCCTCGCGCTGCTGGTTATCCAGCAGCAGCGCGCCGCGCGCGTCGAACCTCCCCGCGCCGGCGGCCCAGTCGTACTGCCCGGCGCTGTGGGGATCGTGCGCCGCGGCCAGCGGAACGACTTCGCGCCGGGTCATTACACGGTCGGCCGCATCGAGCATCGCCTGCTTCTCGACCGCACGCTGCTGCTGCCACCGGCCCAGGCTCGCGAACGCCGCGATCGTCGCGATCGCGAGCAGCCAAGCCACCACCAGCGTGCCCCGACGGCTCACTGCGACACGGCCTGCGGCTGCGATAATGCGGGCACCGCGGCGGACGCCGCCCGACCGAGCGCCGCGCGCCGGAGCTGCCTGATGAAGACCCTGCTGATCGTCGGCTTCCTGATTCTCATACTCTGGAACCTCGGTGCCGGCCTCTATTACATGCTGGTCGACAAGGGCGAGAGCAAGCGCACGGTCAATGCGCTGACCCGTCGCATCGTGCTGTCCATCGCCCTGGTCCTGATGGTGGTGGTGGCCGCGAAACTGGGGTGGATCGAGTTCCACGGCGTCGGCCGCTGAGGCGGGGCAGCCCGGTCATCCGGCCGGGGCCTGAAACGCCACAACCGCGACGCGCGCGGTTGCCGGCAAAACGATGGCCGCGGCCGCGGTCCCCTGGGACCAGCGGCCGGCAGGCCCGGGTCAGAGCACGTAGACGAACAGGAACAGGCCGAGCCAGACCACGTCGACGAAGTGCCAGTACCACGCAACCGCCTCGAACGCGAAGTGGTTGTCGCGGTCGAAGTGGCCCTTGAGGCAACGGAACCAGATCACCGCGAGCATGATGGTACCCAGCGTCACGTGCAGGCCGTGGAAGCCGGTCAGCATGAAGAACGTCGAACCGTAGATGCCCGATCCGAGGGTCAGGTTGAGTTCCTGGTAGGCGTGGATGTACTC
Organism: Lysobacter zhanggongensis; assembly: GCF_046638635.1. NCBI lineage: Bacteria > Pseudomonadati > Pseudomonadota > Gammaproteobacteria > Lysobacterales > Lysobacteraceae > Lysobacter > Lysobacter zhanggongensis. The sequence goes on along the minus strand of NZ_JBJXHK010000061.1, from coordinate 3,174 downwards.
CTCGGCCTGGAAGAACAGGAACACAAGGCCCAGCAGCACCGTTACGCCGAGCCAGACCAGCAGCGCGCGGCGGTGGCCGGCCTTGAGTGCGTGGTGGGCGGCGGTGACCGTCGCGCCGGAGGTCAGCAGGATCAGCGTGTTGAGCAGCGGCAGGCCCCAGGCAGGGATGGTCTGGAACTGGCCGCCGACCGCGGCGGGACCGTTGCTCGGCCAGGCCGCGCTGAAGCCCTCCCACAGCAGGTTGTTGGTCGCCATGCCGTCGCCGGCACCACCCAGCCACGGCAACGCGTACTGCCGGGCGTAGAACAGGGCACCGAAGAACGCGGCGAAGAACATCACCTCGGAGAAGATGAACCAGATCATCCCCATCCGGAACGAGACGTCGACCTGCCGGTTGTAGTGGCCGCGGACGGACTCGCGGATCACGTCACCGAACCAGCCGAACAGCACGGCCACCAGCAGCGCGACACCGATCAGGAAGGTGGCGCGGCCCCAGCTGACGTCGTTGAGCCAGGTGGCGAAACCGACCATCGCCACGAACAGCGCGATCGAGCCGAGGAACGGCCAGCGGCTGCTGTGCGGGACGAAGTAGATGTTGGCGTCTGGCGTTTGGGCTTGGGCCATGGCGGCGGTTCCGTGGTTCGTGGATGCGTGGCGTTACGGCGCGGCAGCGGGGGCCGCGGCCACCGGATGGGCGGAAGCGGCCTGCTGCGCGGTAAGCGCGTTGTTCTTGTAGAAGGTATAGGACAGCGTCACCGTCTTCACGTCGTCCGGCAGGTTGGGGTCGACGATGAAGCGGACCGGCATGTCGCGGCTTTCGCCGGCGTGCATGGTCTGGGCGGTGAAGCAGAAACACTCGGTCTTGCTGAAGTAACCCGACGCGCGCGCCGGCGCGACCGACGGCACCGCGCTGCCGACAATGGTGCGGTCGCTGGTGTTGTGCGCCCGGTAGCTGGTCTCGTACTGCTGGCCGGGACGCACCTGCATGGTCAGCTGGCTGGGCTCGAACTCCCACGGCAGCTTGGAGTTGACCCCGCCATCGAACTGCACCGTGACCAGCCGGTCGGAAACCGCCTGGCCGCGCGTGGCCTCCACCGCGGTGTTGTCGAGGCGGATGCCGAACACCTTTTCGCAGGCGATCCGGTAAAGCGGCACCAGCGAGAAGCTGAAACCGAACGCCAGCGCGGCGACCACCAGCATCTTGCCCAGCCCCTTGGTGGGCTTCGGGGCCTGCTCCGGGGACTGCGGCGCGCTCATTGCCCCAGCACTCCACTGAGGAGGAAGGCGACGTACACCGCCACCGCGATCCCCCCGACCCATAGCGCGGTCCGGCGCGCGGCCTTGCGGCGCGCGTCGGGGTCCAGGCGGGGGTCGTGGGTCGGGGTCATGGCGCGCGGCGTTCGAGGTCAGTGGGTGACGTCGCCGTGGGCGAGGTCTCCGTCGCGGATGACCGGCGGGGTGGTGAAGGTGTGGTGCGGCGCCGGGCTCGGCACGGTCCACTCCAGGCCGCGCGCGCCTTCCCAGGCACGGGCTGGCGCCACGGCGCCGACCTTCTTCGAACGCCACAGGATGAACGCCATCAGGAACGGGGTGACGAACATGCCGAACGCGCCGATCGAGCTGACGAGGTTCCAGTCGGCAAACACCACGTTGTAGTCCGGGATGCGGCGCGGCATGCCGGCCAGGCCCAGGAAGTGCTGCGGGAAGAACAGCAGGTTGACGAACACCATGGTCCACCAGAAGTGGAACTTCGCTAGGCCTTCGTTGTACATCCGGCCGGTCCACTTGGGCCACCAGTAGTACACCGCCGCGATGATCGCGAACAGCGCGCCGGTGACCAGCACGTAGTGGAAGTGCGCGACCACGAAGTAGGTGTCGTGGTACTGGAAGTCGGCGGGCACGATGGCGAGCATCAGGCCGGAGAAACCACCGATCGTGAACAGGATGACGAACGCGATCGCCCACAGCATCGGCGACTCGAACGTGATCGAGCCGCGCCACATCGTGGTGACCCAGTTGAACACCTTCACGCCGGTCGGAATCGAGATCAGCATCGTGGCGTACATGAAGTAGATCTCGCCACCCAGCGGCATGCCGGCCGTGAACATGTGGTGGGCCCACACGATGAACGACAGGAACGCGATGGCGGCGGTCGCGTAGACCATCGCCTGGTAACCGAACAGCGGCTTGCGGGCGAAGGTCGGGATGATCTCCGACACGATGCCGAACGCCGGCAGGATCATGATGTAGACCTCGGGGTGCCCGAAGAACCAGAAGATGTGCTGGTACATCACCGGGTCACCGCCGCCGGCGGCGTTGAAGAACGAGGTCGCGAAGAACTTGTCGGTCAGCAGCATGGTGACCGCGCCCGCCAGCACCGGCATCACGGCGATCAGCAGGAACGCGGTGATCAGCCAGGTCCAGGTGAAGATCGGCATCTTCAGCAGGTCCATGCCCGGCGCGCGCATGTTGAGCACGGTGGCGATGATGTTGATCGCGCCCATGATCGAGCTGATGCCCATCATGTGGATGGCGAAGATCGAGAACGCCACGTTGCTGCCGCCCTGCAGGGACAGCGGCGGGTACATGGTCCAGCCCGCGGCGGGGCCGCCACCCGGGAGGAACAGGGTGAGCAGCAGCAGCGTGAAGGCGAACGGCAGGATCCAGAACGACCAGTTGTTCATGCGCGGCAGCGCCATGTCCGGCGCGCCGATCTGCAGCGGGATCATCCAGTTGCCGAGGCCGACGAAGGCCGGCATCACGCCGCCGAAGATCATCACCAGCGCGTGCATCGACGTCATCTGGTTGAAGAACTCGGGATTGACGTGCTGCAGCCCGGGGACCGCCAGCTCGGTGCGGATCACCACCGACATCGCCGCGCCGACGATGAACATGATGAAGCTGAAAATCAGGTACAGCGTGCCGATGTCCTTGTGGTTGGTCGAAAAGAACCAACGGTCGATGAAGCCCTGCTTGTGGGCGTGGTCATCGTGGTGATCAGCAACGGGGTGCGTGGCAGCCATGGCCTACCTCTAAATTACGTTTGTTTGACGACGCGGACGGATCAGCCGGCGACCGCAACAGCGGGCGCGGCTTCGTCGTCGGAGTTCGGAGCTTGTTCAACCGGGGCCGGCTCGGCCGGCGCGGCGGCCGGGGCCGGGGCGTTGCCGGCCC
>NZ_JBJXHK010000060.1:0-13281 GCF_046638635.1 Lysobacter zhanggongensis | reverse complement strand
CAGGTTGGCCCGGGCGATGCCACGGGCGATGGCGGCATCGTCGATGGCGGCGGCGTCAGTGTCGAGCGCCCGCAGGGAGGCAATCGCGACCGCGGCGTTGCGCAACTGCGCCGGCGCCGCCAGGGCCGGCCGCGGCAGGTCGACGGTGTAACCGACCTCCCGCCAGCGCCAGTGGCCAACCGGCGCGTCGTCCGGTGCGGGATCGAAGAAGAAATCGCAGCCCATCCGTACCGCCGAGGCGCCGATCGCGTAGGCATGTCGCAGCACGCTGGAGGGCGGGTCGTCATCGCCCAGCACCAGCGGCTTCCATGCGCGGGCGATGCCGGCCTTTTCGAAACCGATCGCCTCGCGGTCCCCGCCGAGCCACTCCTGGTGGTCCAGGTCCACGGTCGTGATGACCGCGACATCGGGGTCGACCAGGTTGGTCGCGTCGAGCCGCCCGCCGAGGCCGACCTCCAGGATCGCGAGATCCAGGTCGGCCCGCTCGAACAGCCACAGCGCCGCCAGCGTGCCGTACTCGAAATACGTCAGCGCAACGTCGCCACGCGCGCGTTCCACCGCCTCGAACGCGTCGACGAGCGCCGCATCGTCGGCTTCGATGCCATCGACCCGGACCCGCTCGTTGTAGGCCAGCAGGTGCGGCGAGGTGTAGGCACCGACACGCCAGCCGGCCTCGCGCGCGATCGCCTCGATGAAGGCCACGGTCGACCCCTTGCCGTTGGTGCCGCCGACGGTGACCACGCGGCGTGCCGGGCGGCCGAGACCCAGCGACGCCGCGACCTGGCGCACGCGCTTGAGCCCCATTTCGATTGACCGGGGGTGCTGGCGCTCGATGTAGGCGAGCCATTCGACGAGGGTCATGCGTGTCATGCGGACCAGGTGCGTGGGCGTGGGCGGGCCGGCAATGATCGGCGCTTACAGCGCGCGATGCACGGCCTCCCCGAACAACGGGGTGTGGTGGCTGCAGTCGTTCAGCCGGACCACCTCCAGCCGGTCCGCGTCGGGACCCTCGAGCAGGTTCAACGTGGTCGGCGCCTGGCGGAAACTCCACAGCCGCGCGAACGGGATGCCGAGCACGTGGCAAAGCAGCACGCGGTTGACCGCATCGTGGGCGACCACCAGCAGGATGTCGTCGGCGCCCAGCCCATCGGCAGCGCGTGCAAGCGCCGGCCACGCGCGGTCGAACACGTGCTGCAGCGACTCGCCGCCCGGCATCAGCACTTCGTGCGGCGTATCGCGCCACGCCTGCAGCCGGTCCGGGTCGCGTGCACGGATCTCCGCGGCCAGCAGGCCCTCCCAGGTGCCATGGGCGATCTCCATCAGACCCGCGTCGGTGGTCANCGCCGCCCGGCATCAGCACTTCGTGCGGCGTATCGCGCCACGCCTGCAGCCGGTCCGGGTCGCGTGCACGGATCTCCGCGGCCAGCAGGCCCTCCCAGGTGCCATGGGCGATCTCCATCAGACCCGCGTCGGTGGTCAGCAGCCCGTGCCGGGCGCCCAGTGCGAGTTCCGCGGTGTGGCGGGCGCGGCCCAGCGGCGAGGCGACCGCGCGCGTGATCGGCACCCCGCGCAGGCGCTCACCGAGCGCACGGGCCTGCGCCTCGCCGACCGGCGACAGCGCGATGTCGGACTGACCCTGGTAGCGACCCTCGGCGTTCCACGGTGTCTCGCCGTGGCGGGCCAGCAGGAGCCTCACAGCGCCTCCAGCGACAACACGCCCGGCAACCGGCGGGCCTCGGCCAGCTGAGCGTCCTTGACCGCGCGATCGACCGTGATCGCCGCCAGTGCCTCCCCATCGCCCTTCGCGCCGAGCGAGAAGTTGACGATGTTGATGCCGGCCGCGCCCAGCGTGCCGCCGATCGACCCGATGATGCCGGGGCGGTCCTCGTTGCGCATCAGCAGCAGGTGCGCCTGCGGATCGAACTCGATCTCGACGCCATCCAGCCGGACCACGCGCGGGCCGCGGTGCAGGGTCGCCTCGATCACGCGGGCGGTGCCCTCGCCCTCGACCTTGATCCGCAGCAGGCGATCGAAGCCGTCGCCGTCGCCGCCGACCGTCTCGGCCACGGTGAGCCCGCGCGCGACCGCTTCCTGCAGCGCGTTGACCGGCGTGACCCGGCCCGATGCCGGCCCGAGCAACGCCGCCACCAGCAGGCGCGTCAGTGGGCGCGTGTCCAGCGCCTCGGTGCGGCCGGCGTAGGTGACGTGCAAGCGGGTCGGCGCCGGCACCAGCCGCGCCGCCAGCCGGCCCAGCGCGGACATCAGCGGCATCCACGGGCCGACCTCGCGCGCGGCCTCGGCGGTCAACGGCGGCAGGTTGACGCAACCCGCCACCGCGCCGGTCGCGATGAAATCGATGATCTGCCGCGCCAGGATGGTGCTCACCGCCTGCTGGGCCTCGCCGGTGGACGCGCCCAGGTGCGGGGTCAGCACCAGCTTGGGGTGCGCGCGCAGGCTGGAATCCTCCGGCAGCGGCTCGGTCGCGAAGGTGTCCAGCGCGGCGCCGGCGAGGTGGCCCTCGTCCAGCAGGCGCAACAGCGCCGCCTCGTCGACCAGGCCGCCGCGGGCGGCGTTGATGATGTAGGCGCCGGGCTTCATCGCCCGCATGCGCTCCTCCGACAAGAGGTGCGTGGTCTCCTTGGTACGGGGCACGTGCAGGGTCACGATGTCCGCCCACGCCAGCAGCTCGTCCAGTGGCTTGAGCGCGACGCTGCCCTTGCCCGCTGCCGACGGCGGCAGGAACGGATCGAACGCGGCCACCTCCATCCCGATGCCGGCCGCCTTGCGGGCCACCGTGCCGCCGATCCGACCGAGACCGATCACGCCGAGCTTCTTGCCCTCCAGCTCGAACCCGGTCAGCCCCGCCTTCGGCCACTGGCCGGCCTTCATGCCCGCGTCGGCACGCGGGATGTGGCGGGCCAGCGCGAACAGCAGCGAGATCGCGTGCTCGGCCGCGGCCAGGGTGTTGCCGTCGGGCGCGTTCATCACCGCGATACCGCGCCGGGTTGCCGCGTCGACGTCGATCGTGTCGACCCCCGCGCCGGCCCGGCCGATCACGCGCAGTCGCCCGGCGTCGTCCAGCACGTCGGCCGGAACCCTGGTCGCCGAGCGGACCAGCAGCACGTCGACATCGCCCAGCGCGCGGGCGAGCTCGGCCGGGTCCTTGATCGGGTCGGAAACGACGACCTCCCAGCCTGCATCTCGCAGCAGGGCCAGGCCGTCTTCATGGATGCCATCGCACGCCAGAACCTTCATCGCACACTCCTGGGTTGGAGACATGCGGACACACAGCGAGCCGGCGGGGCAAGGCGGCTGCAGCGACGCTGCAGGGTCGGGCGATGGAGCAACAACGGGTGGTGCGGGTCGGGAGACGGGGCCGGCTGGCATGGGAATCCGCGAACGTCCGCAGCGTAGCAAACCCGTGGCCGATGCGCGGCGCTCACGCCAAAAAAAAACCGCCGGCGCGGGCCGGCGGTCCTTTCGGTGCGGGCGCGGGCGTTACTCCTGCTCGGGAACGCCCATCTCCTCCAGCACCTGCGGCGCCGGGAACACCTCCTGCATGATCCAGCGCATGTAACGGGCATCCACCGCGATCACCCGGGTCAGTTCCGGGTTGAAGACCCAGTTGGACGCCACGCTCTCCCAGTTCATGTCGAACACCAGGCCGACCAGCTCGCCCCGCGCATTCATGACCGGCGAGCCGGAGTTGCCGCCGGTGATGTCGAGGTCGGCCATGAAGTTGACCGGCACCGTGCCGAGCTCCTTGCTGGCAAGGCCGCCGTAGTTCTTCGCGGCAATTGCCTCCAGCTGTGCCTGGGGCGCGTCGAACGGCTCCTCGCCGGTGTGCTTGGCGGCCACCTGCTCGAGCGTGGTGAACGGCGGCAGCCGCACGCCGTCGGGGCGGGTGTAGCCCTGCACGTTGCCGAAGGTGATGCGCAGCGAGGAGTTGGCGTCCGGATAGACCGACCCGCCCTGGCTGGCCTTGTAGTCGGCGACCGCCTGCAGGAAGGCCGGACGGGCCAGCAGCGCATCGCCGGCGCGGGTCTCGGCCTGCTCCTCCAGTTCCAGCAGGGTCGGCATCACCGCGACCGCGAACTTCACCGCCGGGTCGGTGCTGGACTCGAACGCGGCGCGGTCGGCCTCCAACAGCGCCAGCCGCGCGTCCAGCTCACCCAGGCCGGTGCCGGCCAGGCGGTCGAGGGCGGCCTGCACCGCTGCCTCGTCGTCGCCGCCGAGCCAGGCATCGATCGCCCCCACGCGCTGCGCCTGCGGCAGCTTGATGTACTCGCGCAGCCAGTACTCCTGCAGCTGGCGGTCCATCGCCGCCGCGTAGCGCTTGTCCATCTGCCGCATCGCGCCCTCGAAGCCCGGCAGGTCACGCTGCTGGTAGCCCGGCTCGCGCTCGGCGTCGGGCTTGGCCTGCTCGATCGCCAACCGGTAGAGACTGGTGGCGGCGCCGATCACGCCGGTGCGGCGCAACTGGCCGAGCACCAGGTCGCGCTCGCGGGTGGCGCTGGCGGCTTCGTGCAGTTCGAGCAACCGGGCGTGGGCGGCCAGTGCGGCTTCGCCCTCGGCGCCCTGCCCGCGCAGCCACGCCAGCACCGCGGCCTCCTCGTCGTGCTTGGCCTTGCTGGCGTCGATCCGTTCGAAGCCTTCCAGCTGGCCACCGTAGTTCTTCATCGCGTTGTGCCAGCCGCGCACCGTGCTGGCGTACTTGACCTTGATGTCCTCGTCCTTCGCACCGGCGGTCTCGACCAGCTCGACCAGGTGCTCGTAGTGCGCCTTGACGGTCGGGTAGGTCCACTGCGCGGTCTCGTCGAACTCGGCGGCCAGCGCGTAGCGCGCGGTGCGGCCGGGATAGCCGGCCACCATCACGAAGTCGCCGGTCTCCAGCGGCTCTTGGGCGACCTTCAGCCAATGCTCGGGCTGGTACGGCACGTTGTCCTCGGCGAACGCGGCCGGCTTGCCGTCCGGGCCGACGTAGGCGCGGTAGAACGAGAAGTCGCCGGTGTGCCGCGGCCACATCCAGTTGTCGACGTCGCCGCCGTAGCTGCCGACGCTGTTGGGCGGCGCGTGGACGAGGCGGACGTCCTTGATCTCGAGGTTCTTGAACAAGCGGTAGGTGTTACCGCCGGCAAAACTGTAGAACTGGCAGCGATAGCCTTCGTCGGCCTCGCAATCGGCAACCAGCCGCTTCTCGATCGCCTCAAGCGCGTGGCTGCGCCCGGCCGCATCGGGCGCGGCGGCGATTGCGTCACGCACCTGCGTGGTCACGTCCTGGATCGAGTCCAGCGCGTAGATGCGCGCGTTCGGCCCGGCGGATACCTCGTCGGCCCGGGTCGGGGCGTTGAAGCCCTTGTCGATCAGGTTGTTTTCCGGAGTGGAGTTGAGCTGGATCGCGCCGTAGGCGCAGTGGTGGTTGGTCACCACCAGGCCCTGCGGGGAAACGAAGCTGGCGGTGCAGCCGCCGAGCGACACCACCGCGCCCATCGGGTCGCCGGTCAGGTCGGCAAGCTGCTCGGGCGGCAGTTCCAGCCCGGCCTTCTTGAGCGGGCCGGCGATCTCAGGCAACTGTTGCGGCACCCACATGCCCTCGCCCGCCGTGGCAGACCCCATCACACCCGCCAGTGCGATCGCACTGGCCAACATCGAATAACGCATCGCGGTCACTCCCCGGAGGAATCGAGCAGGAAAAAAGAAACGGAAAGGTCGAGTCTAGCCGCGCCCGGTCTGCCGGACATGGCCTATTCAACGGGCAGGTCCATCTCGGCCAGCAGGTGCGGGGCCGGGTAGACCTTCGCCATCAGCCAGCGCATGTAGCGCATGTCGACGTGGATCGCCCGCTTGTAGCGCGGGTCGAACTTCCAGCTGGCGCTGACGGCTTCCCAGTTGCTGTCGAAGTTGAGGCCGATCAGCTGTCCGCTCGCATCGAGCACCGGCGAGCCCGAGTTGCCGCCGGTGGTGTCGAGGTTGGTCAGCAGGTTGACGGTCTGGGTGCCGAGGTCGGGGTCGGCGGTGCTGCCGAAGTCGCCCGCGGCGATCGCGTCGAGCAGCGGGCGCGGGGCGTCGAACGGCGCCACGCCGGTGTGCTTCTCGACAATGCCCGCGACGGTGGTCAGCGGCAGGTAGCGCACGCCGTCACGCGGGTCCATGGTGCTGACCTGGCCGTAGCTCACGCGCAGGGTGGAATTGGCGTCGGGATAGACCGCCTCGCCACGGGACTCGCGGTAGCCGATCAGCGCCTCCATGTAGGACGGCCGCAGCCGCAACAGCTCGCCCGCGCGCTGCTTGTCCTCGGACTCCAGCCGCAGCAGCGCCGGCTGCAGCCGCGCCGCCGCCTGCAGCAGCGGATCGTCCGCCTGGGCGACCTCCTCCGGCGTGGCGTTGAACCAGCGCAGGCGCTCGGCTTCCTCGTCCAGCGTGGTACCCGCGTAGAGCGCATCGACGTTCGCGCGCACCTGTTCGGGCGTGCCGCCAAACACCGCGTCGAACTCCGGCACATGCTGCGCCGGGGGCAGCGCCACGTATTGCGTCAGCAGGTCGACCAGCAGCGCCTTCTCGACGCGCTCGGCGTACCGGCGCTGGACCTGTTTGAGCCCACCCTCGATCAGCGCCGCGTCGCGCTGCTGGTAGCCCGACTCGCGTTGCGCATCCGGCTTGCCGCGCTCCAGCGCCAGGCGCTGCAGGCGCATCGCCGAACCCAGCAGTTGCGGGAACCGGGCGATCGCGCCCAGCAACTGGTCCCGCTCGCGGGTCGCCTCGGTCTCGTCCAGCAATGCCTGGGCGGCCGTGATATCGGCCCGGGTGGCGCGGGCTGCGGGCTGGTCCGCCAGCCACGCCAGCATGGCCTCTTCGTCGGCCTGGCGGGTGGCGACCGCGTTGCTGCGGCGCAGGCCATCGAGTTCGCCCTCCGCGCGCTTGAGGCCGTTCTCCAGCCCGGCCAGCGTCGAGGCGTACTTGACCCTGGCATCGGCGTCGCTTCCGATCGCTGCTTCCACGGTCTCGATCAGGCCGCCATAAAGCGCCACCCGCTCGGGCAGCGTCCACTCGACCTGGCTGGCGAACTCCGAGGCCATGCGGTGCCGGTAGGTCCGGCCCGGGTACCCGGCCAGCATCGCGAAGTCGCCGGCGGCGACGGCGTCCGTCGATACCTGCAGGTGCGCCGGCGGCACGTACGGCACGTTGTCGGGCGAGTACGCCGCCGGTTGCCCGTCCGGCGCGACATAGGCGCGCAGCAGGGTGAAGTCGCCGCTATGTCGCGGCCACATGAAGTTGTCCACTTCGTCCCCGTAGTTGCCGACCGCCTCGGGCGGTGCGTACACCAGGCGCACGTCGCGCAGCTCCAGCTGACGGACGAGGTAGAAATCGCTGCCGTAATGCATGTTCGCGACGCTGCAGCGGTAGCCGGGCTGCTGCTCGCACTCGGCCACCAGCGCCTTCTCGGCAGCGTCGACCGCGTCGTAGTAGGCGCGCCCGGTCCTGCCACGCGCGTCCGCCAGGACCCGGTCGGTGACCTGGTCGAAGCCGGTGGTGACCAATACCCGGAAGTCCGGGTTGGCGGGCAGCTCGTCGCCGCGGTCGGCAGCGACGAAGCCGTTGGCGATCAGGTCGCGCTCCGGGCTGGTGTTGTACTGGATGACGCCGAACGCGACGTGGTGGTTGGTCAGCACCAGCCCCTGGTCCGACACGAATGCGCCGGTGCCGCCGCCGACCTTCACCACGGCGTTGAGCGGCGGGCGGGTAAGGTCGGCCAGTGAGGCCGGGTCGCCCTCGAAGCCCGCGTCGCGCAGCTGCGTGGCGATCTGTGGCAGTTGCGACGGCAGCCACATGCCCTCGTCGGCGTGGGCGCCGGCGGCGGCCAGGGTCAGGGACAGGGCGAGCAGCGATGGCCGCATGGTGCGACTCCGGGTGGCGGGTGGTGCCAGCGAACATAGGGGAAGCGGCCCGCTGCCGGCAAACACGGTCACGGGCCGACATGGGCGGCCGCGTATAATTCGCGGTCCATTCCGGCGCCTTCGGGCGCCCCCGGTGCCTTGGCACGCGGGCAATCCAAGAGCGACCCATGACCCAGAAGACGATGAAGGCGCTGGTGAAGCGCGAAGCCACCAAGGGCATCTGGATGGAAGAGGTCCCGGTGCCCGCGCCGGGTGCCAACGAGGTGCTGGTCAAGCTCGAGAAAACCGCCATCTGCGGCACCGACCTGCACATCTACCTGTGGGACGAGTGGAGCCAGCGCACCATCAAGCCCGGACTGGTGATCGGCCACGAGTTCGTCGGCCGCATCGTCGAGGTCGGCCCCGGGGTGACCGGCTACAAGGTCGGCCAGCGCGTCTCCGCCGAAGGCCACATCGTCTGCGGGCACTGCCGCAACTGCCGCGCGGGCCGCCAACACCTGTGCCCCAACACCGTCGGCATCGGCGTCAACCGCGACGGTGCCTTCGCCGAGTACATCGTGATGCCGGCCTCCAACCTGTGGCCGATCCCGGACCAGATCCCGAGCGAGCTGGCGGCGTTCTTCGACCCCTACGGCAACGCCGCACACTGCGCGCTGGAGTTCGACGTGGTCGGCGAAGACGTGCTGATCACCGGCGCAGGCCCGATCGGCATCATCGCGGCGGGCATCTGCAAGCACATCGGCGCGCGCAACGTGGTGGTCACCGACGTCAACGACTACCGCCTCAAGCTCGCCGCCGACATGGGCGCGACCCGCGTGGTCAACGTCGCCAACACCTCGCTCAAGGACGTGATGGCCGACCTGCACATGGAAGGCTTCGACGTCGGCCTGGAGATGAGCGGCAACCCGCGCGCGTTCAACGACATGCTCGATTGCATGTACCACGGCGGCAAGATCGCAATGCTGGGGATCATGCCCAAGGGCGCCGGCGCCGACTGGGACAAGATCATCTTCAAGGGCCTGGTCCTGCACGGCATCTACGGCCGTCGCATGTACGAGACCTGGTACAAGATGACCCAGCTGGTGCTGGGCGGCTTCCCGCTGGGCAAGGTGCTGACCCACCAGTTGCCCGTCGAGGAGTTCCAGCAGGGTTTCGAGCTGATGGAATCGGGCAAGGCCGGCAAGGTCGTGCTGAGCTGGAATTGAGCCAACCCCGCTTCGGGCCCCGCCCTTGTTGAATGTTCATCGTTGGACGCCGCCCCGTTGTAGGAGCGACGTGAGTCGCGACCCACTGACTTGCCGATTGCCCGCGTGTTCGCGACCCACGTCGCTCCTACGGCAATCCCCGCCCCGAGGATCCGTCCTATGTCTTTGACCGACCGTTACGCCGCCGAACTCGAATCCATCCGCGACGCCGGACTGTTCAAGTCCGAGCGCATCATCACCAGCCCCCAGTCGGCCGAGATCACCCTCGACGACGGCCGCGCGGTACTGAACTTCTGCGCCAACAACTACCTCGGGCTGGCCGACCATCCGGACATCATCGCGGTCGCCAAGGACGCGCTCGACTCGCATGGGTTCGGCATGGCCTCGGTGCGTTTCATCTGCGGCACCCAGGACCTGCACAAGGAGCTCGAGCAGACCATCGCGGCGTTCTTCGGCAAGCAGGACACCATCCTTTACGCGGCCTGCTTCGACGCCAACGGCGGCCTGTTCGAACCGTTGCTCGGGCCGGAGGACGCGGTGATCTCCGACGCGCTCAACCACGCCTCGATCATCGACGGCGTGCGGCTGTGCAAGGCGCAGCGCTTCCGCTACGCCAACTGCGACATGGCCGATCTCGAGAAGCAGCTGCAGGCGGCGGACGCCGCCGGCGCGCGGACCAAGCTGATCACCACCGACGGCGTTTTCTCGATGGACGGCTTCATCGCTCCGCTCGACGAGATCTGCGCGCTCGCGGACAAATACGGTGCACTGGTGCACATCGACGAATGCCACGCGACCGGGTTCATCGGCCGGACCGGCCGTGGCTCGGCCGAGGTGAAGGGCGTGCTGGACCGGATCGACATCATTACCGGCACCCTCGGCAAGGCCATGGGCGGTGCACTTGGCGGCTTCACCACGGCCTCGCGCGAAGTGGTCGAACTGCTGCGCCAGCGCTCCCGGCCATACCTGTTCTCCAACTCGCTGCCGCCGCACGTGGTCGCCGCCGGCACCAAGGCGTTCCAGATGCTCGACGCCGCTGGCGAACTGCGGGAGCGGCTGGCCGCGAACACCGCCTACTTCCGCGAGCGGATGACGGCGGCCGGCTTCGACATCCGGCCGGGCGTGCACCCCATCGCCCCGGTGATGCTCTACGACGCACCGCTGGCGCAGAAGTTCGCCGAGCGGCTGCTCGAGGAAGGCATCTACGCGATCGGGTTCTTCTTCCCGGTCGTGCCGCAGGGCCAGGCCCGGATCCGGACGCAGATGTCGGCGGCGCATACCCGCGAACACCTGGACCGCGCGATCGACGCGTTCATCCGGATCGGGCGCGAGCTGGGCGTGCTCAAGGCCTGAGTCGGCGCGCTCGCAGCAAAAAAAGACCCGGCCGAAGCCGGGTCTTTTCATGTCGACGTGGCGGCGCCCGAAGGCGCTGCGACGTTTACTTGTCGGCGAGGTCGGTGTCCGCCGCCGGTGCGCTGGCAGCTTCCACCGCCGGCTTGCCGGTGGCAACCCGCACACCACGCGCCTTCATCCAGGCATCGAACTCGTCCGCGCTCATGCGCTTGCCGTTCTGCTCCATGTTGAAGCGGTACGGCGTGTTGTCGTGCTCGGTCTTGGGCTTGTAGGTGGCGGCGTCCACGATCTCAGGCTCGGCCATCTGTTCGGTGGCGAGCGCCGGCGACAGGACCAGCGCCGACAACAGCGATGCAGCAATAACGATCTTCCCCATGACTCAGTCTCCCCGTTGAACGGGGTGAAGTGTATGTGACGGAAACGGCCAGCGGGTGACGCAAAAGGTGCGCCCGCCCACATTCCCGCGCCCCGACGCACGTCGGCTCGCAAACCCGCGCCGATGGTCACACGCCGATTGCGACGCCGGACCTCGCGGTTCAGGCCGACGGCGGGGCCAGCGCGCGGACCTCTTCCGGGCTCAGGTCCCGCCAGGCGCCCTTGGCCAATGCACCCAGCTCCACCGTGCCCACTGCCACCCGGACCAGCCGCAGCACGTTGATGCCGAAGGCGGCCAGCAGCCGCCGGATCTGGCGGTTGCGCCCTTCGTCCAGCACCACCTCAAGCCAGGCGTTGCGGTTGCCCGCCCGCAACAGACGCACCGCGCTTGCCGACAGGTGCTGTCCGTCCACGGCCGTCCCGGCGACCAGTGCCTGCAGCAGCACCCGGTCCGGAATGGTGTCGACCTGCACGTGGTACGTCTTGTCCGGGCCCGTTGCCGGATCGGTGATGGCCGACGCCCAGCCCGGGTCGTTGCAGAGCAGCAGAAGGCCTTCGCTGGCCTTGTCGAGCCGGCCGACCGGCGCCAGCCACGGCAGCGCAGCCCCTTCCAGGCAGCGGTACACGGTGTCGCGACCCTGCTCGTCGGCAGCGGTGGTGACCAGGCCGCGCGGCTTGTTGAGCATCAGGTAGCGGCGCGGCGACGGCCCTGGCGCAGGGGCGACACCGGCGATCTCGATGCGCGCCCGGCCGTCGTCGACAACCGGATGTTCGGGATCGCGGACCACGCGGCCATCCACCGACACGCGCCCGGCGACGATCCAGCGCGCCGCTTCGGACCGCGAGCACAGACCACGCTTGGACAGCACCCGGGCGAGCCCGTGGCGGCGCACCGGAGGGGCATCGCCGCCTGCCGGCGCCTGCCTGCGCTCGCTGCGAGCCGCAGGGCCGGAACCGCGAAGCCCGGCGCGGGGCCGGGCTTCGGGACTGCTGTCAGGAACGGGTCGACGCATGCACTCAGTTCTGGATGTTGAGTTCCGTCCTGCGGTTCTTGGCACGACCCTCCGGGTCGTCCGAACCGTCCGGGCGCTGGTTGGGCACGATCGGCCGCGATTCGCCGAAGCCCACCGGGCCGATCAGTCGCGCCTTGTCGATGCCGCTGGACACCAGGAAATCGTACACCGCCTTCGCGCGGCGCTCCGACAGTGCCTGGTTGTAGGACGCATCGCCGCGCGAGTCGGTGTGGCCGGCCACCTGGACCTTCAGGGCCGGGTGACGCTGCAGGATCTCGAGCGCCTCGGCCAGCACCGCCTTGGCCTCCGCGCCCAGGGTCGCCTTGTCATAGGCGAACGTCACGCCCTTGAGGTCGATCGACACCGGCACCGGGCAGCCGTCGGGACCGATGGTCTGGCCGGCCTCGGAGGCCGGACACTTGTCCAGGCAGTTGATGACGCCGTCGCCATCACTGTCGCCCTTGTCGCCCTCGGGGGTCGGGCAGTTCTGCACCAGCGGCACGGCCGGCTTGCCGGTCGCCACGCGCACGCCGCGCTGGCGCATCCAGGCATCGAACTCATCGGCCGACATGCTGCGGCCGTCCTGCTGCATGTTGAAGCGCCAGGGAGTGTTGTCGTGCGCGGTCTGCGGGACGTAGGTGTTGGGGTCGACGCCGGTCGTCGGGGTCGGCTGGCCGGTGGCGACGGTGGTCTGGACTGGCGGAATGGTGGTCGGCTGCCCGGTTGCCACGGTCGTCGCGCTGGCGGGCTGGCCGGTCGCTACCGTCGTCGGGGCTGGCGGCTGGCCTGTGGCCACCGTCGTCGGCACGGTCGGCTGGCCCGCGGCGACAGTTGTGTGTGTGGTGGGTTGACCGGTCGCCACGGTCGTCGGGGTCGTCGGGGTGGTCGGCAGGCCTGTTGCCACGGTCGTCGGCACCGTCGGCTGTCCGGCAGTGCCCGTCGCGGGTGTCGGGGCCGCGGGAAGTTGCGGATCCATCGCCGGCTCGCCAGCTCCGGCACTGGCGGTCGACGAGGCAGAGGCCGTCACGGTCGGCGTGGCATCCGCCGCGGCAACCTCGCCCTTCTCCGGTCCGGTGGAGGTGCAGGCGGAAACCAGCAGGATGCCCGTCGCAATCGTCAGTCTTCCCAGCACGTGAAGCCCCGCAATGAATGAAATCGCCCCGGAGTATATGAAGACCGGGTGGAGGTCGGATGACGACCGCGTGCGGGAGTCCGGCCAAAAACGAAGCCCGGCACACGGCCGGGCTTCGGGTGACACCGGGCCACGTCAGGGCCCGCGGGCTCGTGCGCTCAGTTCTGCGCGTTGAGCTCGGTGCGGCGGTTGGTCTCGTTCTTGCACTCCGGCAGGGTCTGCGGAGTCGAAACCAGCGGACGGCTCTCGCCGTAGCCGTTCGGACCGGCCAGGCGCGACGCGTCAACGCCGTTGCTGGTCAGGTAGTC
>NZ_JBJXHK010000059.1:0-13602 GCF_046638635.1 Lysobacter zhanggongensis | reverse complement strand
CGCGGCGTCGCCCAGCCCCCCGCTGACCCAGATGTCGTCGCCGGCGACCGCACCGTCGCGCCGCAGCGCGCGGCCGGGTGCCACCAGACCGTGCACGGTCACGCATACCGACAGCGGCCCACGCGTGGTGTCGCCGCCGACCAGTGCGATGCGGTGGCGCGCCGCGAGGTCGAGGAAGCCGTCGAGGAACCCGTCCAGCCAGCTCGGGTCCGGCTCCGGCAAGGACAGCGACAGGGTGCACCAGGCCGGCTCGGCGCCCATCGCGGCCAAGTCGGACAGGTTGACCGCCAGCGCTTTCCAACCGATGTCGGCGGCGGCGGTCCCCGGCGGGAAGTGCACGCCCACGTTGAGCGTGTCGGTCGCGATCGCCAGCTGCGCGCCCGGCGGCGGTTGCAGGAGGGCGGCGTCGTCACCGATGCCCAGGACCACGTCGTCACGGGTGGCGACGCGGGCGCGGATGCGTTCGATCAGCCCGAATTCCATCGCGCTACCTCGATGACGTCGACGGGGTCAGCGGTCGCGCGGCGCCTGCGCCTCGACCGCGCGCCACTCCGCCGCGGCGCGGTCGAGCACGCCGTTGACGTAGGTGTGCCCGTGCTCGGCGCCAAAGCGCTTGGCGGTCTCGATCGCTTCGTTGATCACCACCCGGTACGGCACGTCGGGCCGGTGGCGCAATTCGTAGGCGGCGATGCGCAGCACCGCGCGCTCGATCGCGTCGACCTGCTCGATCTCGCGGTCGAGGAACGGCGCGAGCGCGCCGTCGATGTCGGTGCGGTGGTCGTGCACGCCGTGCACCAGGTCCTCGAAGTAGGCCAGGTCGGCCACTTCGCGTGCCTGCTCGTGGGCGAACTGGGCGACCACCTCGCGCACCTTGGCGCCCGACAGCTGCCAGGCATAGACGGCCTGCAGCGCGCGGCGACGCGCGCGCGAGCGGGCGACGGGGTCGATGCCATCGGCGCGACGTCGGTTCATGCCAGTTGCTCCAGAAGGTGGGCCATCTCGATCACCGCCTGCGCGGCTTCCTCGCCCTTGTTGCCGTGGTTGCCGCCGGCACGCGCCTCGGCATCCTCGAACCGCTCGACCGCGAGCACGCCATTGCTGACCGGCACCCGGTGGTCGATCTGCGCGCGCATCAGGCCTTCCGCGCAGCGGTCGGCGACGTGCTCGTAATGGCGGGTGTCGCCGCGGACCACGCACCCCAGCGCGACGATGCCGGCATGGCGCCCGGCCTGGCCGAGCCGCGCGGCCACCAGCGGCAGCTCCCACGCACCCGGTACCCGGACCACGTCGACCGCGTCCTCGGCGACGCCATGGTCGGCGAACGCCTTGCGCGCGCCGGCCACGAGGGTATCGGTGATGCGGGGGTTCCAGCGGCTGGCGATGATCGCGAAGCGCGCGCCCGGGGGGCTGCGCAGGTCGCCTTCGATATGGGGCATGGGCGGGTCGGTGGCGATTGGAGGGGTAGTTTAGCCGGCTTGGGCAGCGGGGCCCGGCGGCCCGGACCTGCCGACGCGGCGGTGCGATGGTGCGCGTGACCGGATCGGCGCTACACGTACTCGACCACTTCCAGGCCGAAGCCGGCCAGGCCGATCTGCTTGCGCGGTGTGCCCAGCACGCGGAGCTTGCCCAGGCCGAGGTCGGCGAGGATCTGGCCACCGGCACCGTTGCGCCGCCATTCGCTCAGCGCCTGGCCACGCGCAGGCTTGCCGTCGGGTTCGGGCTGTTCGCGGATGCGGGCCAGCAGGGCGTCGGGCCCGGCGCCCTCGCCGAGCAGCACCAGCGCACCACACCCTTCGGCGGCGATCGTCGCGAGCACGTCGCCCACCGCAGGGCCGAAATCCGCGCGGCGCCAGTGCAGCGCATCGCTCAGCGGGTTCTGCATATGCACCCGGACCAGCGTCGGCGTCGCCGGGTCGGGCCGGCCGCGCAGCAGCGCGAAATGCAGCCCGTGGCTGAGCCGGTCGCGATAGGTCACCAGCTGGAACGGGCCATGGTCGGTCTGGATCTCGCGCGCATCGACCCGCTCGACCGTGTGTTCGGTCTCGAGCCGATAGCGGATCAACTCCTCGATCGAGCCGATCTTCAGCCCGTGCTCGGCGGCGAACCGCTCCAGCTCCGGGCGCCGCGCCATGGTGCCGTCCGCGTTGAGGATCTCCACCAGCACGCCGGCCGGTTCCAGACCGGCCATNCGACCGTGTGTTCGGTCTCGAGCCGATAGCGGATCAACTCCTCGATCGAGCCGATCTTCAGCCCGTGCTCGGCGGCGAACCGCTCCAGCTCCGGGCGCCGCGCCATGGTGCCGTCCGCGTTGAGGATCTCCACCAGCACGCCGGCCGGTTCCAGACCGGCCATCAGCGCCAGGTCGGCGGCCGCCTCGGTGTGGCCGGCACGGTTGAGCACGCCGCCGGGCTGGGCCTGCAGCGGGAAGATGTGGCCGGGCTGGCTGAGGTCGCGCGGCGCCGCGTCCGGTCGCACCGCGGTGCGGATGGTGTGGGCCCGGTCGTACGCGCTGATGCCGGTGGTGACGCCCTCGGCCGCCTCGATGCTGACGGTGAAGTTGGTGTGGTGGGCCGAGGTGTTGTCGCGCACCATCGGAGGCAGCCCGAGCTGGGCGCAGCGCTCGCGCGTCAACGACAGGCAGACCAGCCCGCGCGCGTGGGTGACCATGAAGTTGATGTCGGACGGCTTGACCAGCTCGGCGGCCATGATCAGGTCGCCCTCGTTCTCGCGGTCCTCGTCGTCGACGATCACGACCATGCGGCCGGCGCGGATCTCCTCGAGCAGTTCGGGGACGGGGGCGAAGCTCATGGTTGTTCTCCGGTGGCGAGCAGGCGCTCGACGTAGCGGGCGACGAGGTCGACCTCGAGGTTGACCGGGTCGCCCGGCCGGGTGGTGGCAAACGCGGTGTGGGCGACGGTGTGCGGGACGAGGGCGACCTCGAAACCGTCGGCATCGACCGCGTTGACCGTCAGGCTGACTCCGTCGACGCAGATCGAACCCTTGCGCGCCACGTAACGCAGCACGCCGGCTGGGGCGGTGAAGCGCCAGCGCTGCGCGCGCGCGTCGTCGGTGACCGACTCGACCGTGCCCATGCCATCGACATGGCCGCTGACCAGGTGACCGCCGAGGCGATCGTCCGGGCGCATCGCGCGCTCCAGGTTGACCGCTGCGCCGGCCGGCAACGCGCCCAGCGTCGTCAGCGCGAGGGTCTCGGTGGACGCGTCGGCCTCGAAGCCGTCGGCGGCGGACGCCACCACGGTCAGGCAGGTGCCGTTGACCGCGATGCTCTCGCCGAGCCGCACGTTGTCGAACGGCAGCGTGCCGGCCTCGATGTGCAGGCGCGCGTCGCCGCCACGTGCCTCGCGCCTGGCCAGCCGGCCGACGCCCTCGATGATGCCGGTGAACATCAGCGCGCCTCCCGCGGGTGGGTGGCGAAATCGGTTCGGGTGGGGCTGGACATGGCTACGTTTCCCGCAAGGTGAGCGAAAAACGCCACAAGGCATGGCCGGCGCACGGCGGGTGCCGGGCGCGAGCCGTCTTCTTTCATCCGGACTGTGACCGTCGGCTCCGGCATCTGACCGGATCTGCTGACCCCCCGGCGCTGGATTGCCGGCGGCGCTCGCGGGCTCGTCGTGGCTGCTGGAGCCGGGCGACCTACCGCCGGTGGGGAGTTTCGCCCCGCCCTGAAGACGTTGGTGGTGCCGCCTGGGCGGCGCGGCGATTCTAGCACCGGGACCCGCCGCGACCGCCCCGTCGGCGGAACGCTGCGTCCGGCCGGCGCGCCCGGGTTCAGCCGCGCGGGCGCAGCAGCACCCGGATGTCGCCGCCGAGCTGGCGCGAGTCGACGATGTCCATCTGCAGCCGCTCGTCCATGTGCTCGATATTGAGGCCGTCGAACAAGGGGCGCGCTTCGGACCCGAGCAGCACCGGGGCGACATACAGCAGCAGCTCGTCCACCAGCCCGGCATCCAGGAACGCCGCCGCGAGCGTCGCGCCGGCCTCGACTTGGACCTCGTTGATCCCCCGCTCGGCCAACAACTTGAGCACCCGGTTGAGGTCGAAACGGCCCCGCTCGACGTCGACCACCGCCAACTGCGCGCTGATCCCGCGGCCCAGCTTGGTATGGGGCGCGTGCACGTACAGGGTCGGCGCATCGCCCTCGCGCACCCGGCCGCGGTGGACGGTCGCCAGCCCCGGGTCGAGCACGACCCGCAGCGGCGGCTCGAACGGTTGCGCTTCGTCGAGCCGCACGGTGAGCGAGGGGTCGTCGGCCAGCACGGTGCCGGCACCGGTCACGATGGCACCGGCGCGGGCGCGCCAGTGCTGCACGTCATTCCGCGAAGCCTCGCCGGAGATCCACTTGGACTCGCCGTTGGCGAGTGCGCTGCGCCCGTCGATGCTGGTCGCCAGCTTGACCCGTACCCATGGCCGGCCGCGCACGACGCGCGACACGTAGCCGCGGTTGAGCTCGCGCGCCTCCGTTTCCATCAGGCCGTCGACCACGTCGATGCCGGCGGCGACCAGGCGGTCGAACCCGGCGCCGTCGACCTCCGGGAACGGATCGCGCATGGCCGTGACGACCCGCGCCACCCCGGCCTCGACCAGCGCATCGGCACAGGGGCCGGTGCGGCCGGTGTGCGCGCACGGCTCGAGCGTCACGTAGACGGTCGCGCCGCGAGCCTGCTCGCCGGCCGCCTGCAGGGCGACCACCTCGGCGTGCGCCTCGCCGGCACGCTGGTGGAACCCTTCGCCCACCACCTCGTCGCCGCGCGCGATGACGCAGCCCACCATCGGGTTGGGTCGGGTCGTATAGGCGCCCCGTTCGGCCAGGCGCAGCGCACGGGCCATCATCAGGTGGTCGGTGGCGGTGAAGTCGGACATCGGTACTCCCTGGTGCGACGCCGGCCGGAGCTCAGCGCCTGCGTGGCTTGCCCGGCGCGGTGGCGTCACCGCCCAGCAGCGGCAACTGCCCCTCGCCGGAGTTGTCGTTCTCGAGGCGGTCGAGTTCCTCGCGGAAATCGGCCACGTCCTCGAAGGCGCGGTAGACCGAGGCGAACCGGACGTAGCCGACGTGGTCGAGTTTGCGCAGCTCGGCCATCACGAACTCGCCGACGCGCATCGACGCCAGCTCGCGCTCGGCGGTCATGCGCAACTGGTGCACGACCGCGCGCACCGCGGCTTCGATCTGTTCTTCCGAGACCGGCCGCTTCTGCAGCGCACGGTCGAAGCCCGAGCGCAGCTTGCGCGCGTCGAACGCCTCGCGCCGACCATCCGACTTGATGATCACCGGCAGCTTCAGCTCGATCGTCTCCAGCGTGCTGAAGCGCTCGCCACAGGCCTCGCAGACGCGGCGCCGGCGGATGGTCGCGCCATCGTCCGACACCCGCGAGTCGATCACGCGGGTGTCGGCGTGCTGGCAGAAAGGGCAATGCAAAGGGTCAGCCCGGCCGCGGCGGCCGGCTCAGCCGTACACCGGGAACTTGCGGCACTGCGCGGTGACCGCGTCGCGCACGCGGGCGATCACCGCCTCGTCCCTGGGCGCGTCGAGCACGTCGCACAGCCAGTTGGCCAGCTCGACGCAGTCGGCCTCCTGGTAGCCGCGGGTGGTCACCGCGGGGGTGCCGATGCGCAGGCCGGAGGTCACGAACGGCTTCTGCGGGTCGTTGGGCACCGCGTTCTTGTTGACGGTGATGTGGGCCTTGCCCAGCGCCACCTCCGCATCCTTGCCGGTGATGCCCTTGCCGATCATGTCGACCAGCATCAGGTGGTTCTCGGTGCCGCCGGAGACGATCTTGTAGCCACGCTCGACGATCACCTTCGCCATCGCCTGCGCATTCTTCACGACCTGCTGCTGGTAGGCCTTGAACTCCGGGTCCAGCGCTTCCTTGAAGGCCACCGCCTTGGCCGCGATGACGTGCATCAGCGGGCCACCCTGGATGCCCGGGAACACGATGCTCTGCAGCTTCTTGACCAGCTCCTCGGACGGGTCCTTGGCCACGATGATGCCGCCGCGCGGGCCGCGCAGCGTCTTGTGGGTGGTCGAGGTCACCACGTGCGCGTGCGGCAGCGGGTTCGGGTAGACGCCGGCGGCAACCAGGCCGGCGACGTGGGCCATGTCGACGAAGAAGATCGCGTCGACCGAATCGGCGATCTGGCGCATGCGCGCCCAGTCGATCTTCTGCGAGTAGGCGCTGAAGCCGCCGATCAGCATCTTCGGCTTGTGCTCGGTGGCCAGGCGCTGGATCTCGTCGTAGTCGATCAGGCCGTCGGCGTTGACGCCGTACTGGACGGCGTTGAACAGCTTGCCGGAGATGTTGACCTTGGCACCGTGGGTCAGGTGGCCACCATGGGCCAGGCTCATGCCCAGGATGGTGTCGCCCGGCTGCAGCAGTGCGAGGTAGACCGCCTGGTTGGCCTGCGAGCCCGAGTGCGGCTGGACGTTGGCGTAGTCGGCGCCGAACAGCTCCTTCAGCCGGTCGATCGCGAGCTGCTCGGCGACGTCGACATGTTCGCAGCCACCGTAGTAGCGCTTGCCCGGATAGCCCTCGGCGTACTTGTTGGTCAGCACGCTGCCCTGTGCCTCCATCACGCGCGGGCTCGCGTAGTTCTCGCTGGCGATCAGCTCGACGTGGTCTTCCTGCCGCTGGCGCTCGTCGGCAATGGCCTGGGCGAGTTCGGGATCAAAGCCTTCGATGCGTGCGTCGCGCGGGAACATTGCCGCTCCGGGAGTGAGGTGGGGTGGCGTCGAGTTTAGCCGCCGGCGGGGGCGCCGGGCCATCCGGTAGGCTCCGGGCCCGCCGACCGGGGCGCCCCGGTTCTGAACGGCCAGCGCCCCGCCCGATGCAGCCACGGCCGCGATCCGCGATAATGGCGGGCTATCGAATCCCCCTCACCCCGGCCCTGCCCCGCAGGCCGCCGGGCGCACGCCTGCGGAGCACCCATGTCGCAATACATCTACACCATGAACGGCGTCAGCAAGACCGTTCCGCCCAAGCGGCAGATCATCAAGGACATCTCGCTGTCGTTCTTCCCCGGCGCCAAGATCGGCCTGCTGGGCCTGAACGGCGCGGGCAAGTCGACCGTGCTGAAGATCATGGCCGGCGTGGACACCGATTTCTCGGGCGAAGCGCGCCCGCAGCCCGGCATCAAGGTCGGCTACCTGGCGCAGGAACCGGAGATCGACCCGGAGAAGACCGTGCGCGAAGCGGTCGAGGAAGGCGTCGGCGAGGTGCTCAATGCCCAGGCCGAGCTGGAGAAGGTCTACGCGGCCTACGCCGAGGACGGCGCCGACTTCGACGCGCTGGCCAAGGAGCAGGAGCGCCTGGAGGCCATCCTCGCCGCCGGCGATGCGCACACCCTGGAGAACCAGTTGGAAGTGGCCGCCGACGCACTGCGCCTGCCGCCGTGGGACGCGGTGGTGGGCAAGCTGTCGGGTGGCGAGAAGCGACGCGTCGCGCTGTGCCGCCTGCTGTTGCAGAAGCCGGACATGCTGCTGCTGGACGAACCCACCAACCACCTCGATGCCGAGTCGGTCGAGTGGCTGGAGCAGTTCCTGGCGCGCTACAGCGGCACCGTGGTGGCCGTCACCCATGACCGCTACTTCCTCGACAACGCGGCCGAGTGGATCCTCGAGCTCGACCGCGGCCGCGGCATCCCGTGGAAGGGCAACTACACCGACTGGCTGACCCAGAAGGAAGAGCGCCTCAAGCAGGAAGAGTCGCAGGAGAAGGCGCGCCAGAAGGCGATCCAGAAGGAGCTCGAGTGGTCCCGGCAGAACGCCAAGGGCGGCCGCTCCAAGGGCAAGGCGCGCCTGGCGCGGCTGGACGAGCTGCAGGCGGTCGACTACCAGAAGCGCAACGAGACCAACGAGATCTTCATCCCGCCGGGCGAGCGCCTGGGCAACTCGGTGATGGAATTCCGCAACGTCAGCAAGAAGTTCGGCGACCGCCTGCTGATCGACGACCTGAGCTTCATCGTGCCGCCCGGCGCGATCGTCGGCATCATCGGCCCCAACGGCGCCGGCAAGTCGACCCTGTTCAAGATGATCACCGGGCAGGAGAAGCCGGACACCGGCGAGATCGTCACCGGTCCGACCGTGCAGCTGGCCTATGTCGACCAGAGCCGCGATGCGCTGGAGGGCGACAAGAACGTGTGGGAGGAAGTGTCGGGCGGGCGCGACATCCTCAACATCAACGGCATCGAGATCCAGTCGCGCGCCTACATCGGCCGCTTCAACTTCAAGGGCCAGGACCAGCAGAAGCGTGTCGGCTCGCTGTCGGGCGGTGAGCGTGGCCGCCTGCACATGGCCAAGACGCTGCTGCAGGGCGGCAACGTGCTGCTGCTCGACGAGCCGTCCAACGACCTCGACATCGAGACCCTGCGTGCACTCGAGGACGCGCTGCTGGAGTTCCCCGGCAACGTGTTCGTGATCAGCCATGACCGCTGGTTCCTGGACCGCATCGCGACCCACATCCTCGCGTTCGAGGGCGACAGCCACGTGGAGTTCTTCCCGGGCAACTACCGCGAATACGAGGAAGACAAGAAGCGCCGCCTCGGCGACGACGCCGGTCCGCACCGGCTGCGTTTCAAGGCACTGAAGTAACGACGCACGCCCGCGGCGACGCGGGCGTTCTTTTCGGCATCGGGTCTTCGTAGGAGCGACGCAAGTCGCGACCCGGCGGACGCCCGGGACGCCGTACAGGGTCGCGACTCACGTCGCTCCTACAATCGTGGCGACGCACTGCCTGTCGACAACACCGAGGAACGACGATGGAATTCATGCAGGCACTGCGGCAACGCTGGTCGAACACCGATTCGCTCGTCTGCGTCGGCCTCGACCCGGAACCGGCGAAGTTCCCGGCCCGATTCGGCAGCGACCCGGACGCGGTGTTCGCATTCTGCCGCGCCATCGTCGACGCGACCGCCGGGCACGCGTGCGCATTCAAGCCGCAGATCGCGCATTTCGCCGCGCTCGGCGCCGAGGATGCGCTGACCCGGCTAATCGCCCACATCCACGCCGCGCACCCGGGCATCCCGGTGATCCTCGATGCCAAGCGCGGCGACATCGGCAGCACCGCCCGGCACTACGCCGCTGAAGCCTTCGACCGGTACGCCGCCGACGCGGTGACCGCCAACCCCTACCTCGGCCGCGACTCGGTCCAGCCGTTCCTCGACCGCGCCGACCGCGGCGTGGTGATCCTGTGCCGCACGTCCAATCCCGGCGCCGCCGACCTGCAGGACCTGCCGGTGCAGGCCGCCGGTGGCACGCAGCGCCCGCTCTACCAGCACGTGGCCGAGACCATCGCGCGTGACTGGAACGGCCACGGCAACTGCACGCTGGTGGTCGGCGCGACCTGGCCGGAACAACTGCGCGAGGTCCGCGCCATCGTGGGCGACATGCCCTTCCTGGTGCCCGGCGTCGGTGCCCAGGGCGGCGACGTCGAGGCGGTAGTGCGCAATGCCCGTACCGCCGACGGCACCGGCCTGATGGTCAGCTCGTCGCGCGCGATCCTGTACGCCTCGCAGGGGGACGACTTCGCCGATGCCGCGGCTGCCGCGGCGCAGGCGCTGAAGGAGCAGGTCAACCGGTATCGGTGATGGCGGTTTTGCCGTGATCGGGTGATGTTTCTTGTAGGAGCGGCTTCAGCCGCGATCGTGCGTCCTGCCATACGATCGCGGCTGAAGCCGCTCCTACAGACCGCGGGTTTACCGGCTGCGCCACCACGCACGCGCGGCGGCGAACGGGAAGCGCAGCCAGATCGCCGACCACACCGCGGCGCACATCGGCCGGCTCCGCCGCGGCGCCTCGAACCGGTTGAAATAGCGCCACAGGCCACGGTGCTTGTGCCATTCGACGAACAGCGGCCGCGAGCGGCTCGACACGCCGCGTACGTGCACCACGCGCACGTGGTTGGCCACGGCCACGGTGGCACCCGCCATCCGCGCGCGCCGGCACAGGTCCAGGTCCTCGGCGTGCAGGCGGTAATCCGGGTCGAACCCGCCGATCCGCTCGAACAACGCGTGCGGCATGAACATCAGCGCCCCCGACACCGCATCGACCGGCTGCAGGTCGAGGCGATCGTCGGAGTCGACCGCCATGCCCGTGCGCTGGCCAGTGCTTCGCATCGACCGCGCCGTGAGCCCGCCGGCGAGCATCCGGCCAAAATCGGGATCGCGCCGCCGCGCCGCCGGGTCGCGCATGCCGTCCTCGCCGACCAGGTCGGCGCCGAGCAGCACCTCGCCGGCCCCGGCCAGGCCGAGGAGGCGTACCAGCGTGTCGTCCTCGACCATTGCGTCGGGGTTGACGAACGCCAGCCAGTGGACCGGCACGGCCGCCGTGGCCAGTTCGGCCACGCCCTGGTTGCAGGCCACGCTGAAGCCCGGATTGTCCGGGTTGGCAACGAAGCGCAACCGCGGGTCCGCACTGGCGTGGCGCTGGGCGATGGCGAGGGTGTCGTCAGTGGACTGGTTGTCGATCACCCGGATCGCGGCCACGCCCGCGGCTGCGCGCAGGCGGTGCAGGCATTCGTCCAGGGTCGCCGCGCTCTGGTGGGTCACCACCACCACGCCGATATCGACGCCGGCCATGGACTGTCCGGTGCTGGCGGTCATGGGCGCGCGGGGGAGGCGGCCACAGGGCCGTCGTCGACCGTTGCCGGGAACAGGTCCGGCTGCGGCTCCGGCGGGCCGATCGTCGCGAACAGGTCGGCCAGCTCGGCGCGGGTCGCACGCAGCGGGTCGCGCATCAGGAACCCGGCCACGCGGGCATGCCAGTCGGGCCAGCGCACCGCAAGCCGGTCCATGTCGCCGTCGAACGGGACGCCTTCTGCCGGGCGCGCGACAAACGCCGACTCGCACAGCACGTTGCGCCAGCCCAGGCCGGCCAGCCGCAGTGACAGGTCGATCAGGCCCGCACACCAGGAGCCGTAGCTTTCCGCATCCAGCCCGCGCGCACGCTGGCGGGCGCTGCCACGCAGCAGCACGCAATGGCCGACCGCGGCCGGCAATTCGGGGTGCGTGGGGGGCATCCGCGCGGCGGCACGCGCCAGCCGCGCGGGGTCGCGGGGCATCGGTGATATCTCGCCGATCCGCGGCCAGCCGGCGGTCTCGCCGGCGTTGCTCCAGGGCGTCGCGCTGGCGATCGAACCGTCGCTGGCCAGGCAGGCCGCCAGCCGTTCGAGCCAGCCGGGCAGCGGCACCGCGTCGGGTGCGAGCACCGCAACGTCCGCGTCGCCGCAGGCCATCAGCACCTCGTCCAGGTGCGCGACCTCGCCGATCGTGCGCTGGCGCCGGGTGTAGTCCGCGCGCAACCGGGTGTGCGCCATCCAGTGTTCGATCACCGCGCAGCCGCGCGGACCCGCGCAGGCATCGTCGGCAAGCCACAGCCGGGTGCCGGGTGGCGTGCCTGCCTCCAGCGCGGCCAGGCAGGCGTCCAGCGCAACGTCGTCGCTGCCGACCGGCAACACCACGATCGGCAGCTCAGCCATGGGCGGGGCCACGCCTCACTTCATGCCGCGCCTCACCAAGCGCCACGGCTCACGGCTCGCGATGGAGCGGCTCCAGCGCGCGGAAGCGGCGGCCGTACTCGTCGGTCAGTTCGCGTGCTTCCAGCGGGTTGCGCACGATGGTCGGGGTCAGCAGCACGATGGTTTCCTCGCGACGGGTCGCCGACGACTGCGTGCCGAACAGCCCGCCGATCACCGGGATACGATTCAACCCCGGGAAGCCGGACGAGCCGCGGCTGACGCTGTCGCGGATCAGGCCGGCCAGCATCACCGTGTCGCCACTCTGTATCGCCGCCTCGGTCTTGAGCTTGCGGGTATCGATGCGCACGTTGCCGAAGCGGTCCGGCTCGCCGCCCGGCGCGCTGACCTCCTGCACGATGTCAAGGAACACCATGCCGTCGCGGGTCACCCGCGGGCGCACCTTGAGGATCACGCCGGTATCGAGGTACTGCACCTGGCTGTAGCTGGTGTCGTTGCCGATGCCGGGGTTGACGGTCACCGACGCGACCGGGATCCGGCTGCCGACATTGAACGTCGCCTCGGCGTTGTTGCGCACCACCACCGACGGGGTCTGCAGCATGTTGACGTCGGTCACCGAGTCGAGCGCGCTGATCACCGCCGCCGCGTTGCGGCCGAGGAATTCCCAGACCACCCCACCGGGGTTGTTGACGCCGCGCCCGATGCTGCCGGCCAGCCCGCTCCACGTGTCGCGGTCGACGGTGTCGGGGAACCCGTTGTCGGTCACCGCGCGCTCGAAGAACCAGTTGACGCCGTATTCCAGCGCGCCGCTGAGCTGCACTTCGACCACCTGGGCCTCGATGTGCACCTGCATCGGCATCACGTCGAGCTGGCCGATCACGTCCAGGATCGACTGCCATGCCTGCGGGCTGGCACGCACCAGCAGCGAGTTGGTCTCCTCGACCGCGGACACGCCGACCTCGTCGCCGTCGACCTCCAGGCTGACGCTCGCATTGCCGTCCTGCGCCGCGCCGAGCGACATCTCGCCGCCACCGCCCGTACCGCCGCCGGACGCATCGCCGCCCTTTCCGCCGATCGTCGCGCTGGCCATGCCGTCCTCGCCTGAGCGCAGCTCGACCGAATCCAGCCCGGGCATCAGCGACGGCGGGCCGCTGTCGCCACCGCCGCCACCCGAAGACGAACCGCCGAAGACCTCGGCCAGCCGGTCGGCGAGATCGCGCGCACGGATGTACTTGAGCGGATAGGCGTAAAGCCGGGTCCCGCTGCCGCCATCGATCCGCCCCAGCCACTGCTGGATGTCGTCGAGGTAGTCGGCCTGCGGGGTGATCACCATCACCGCGTTGGCGCCTTCCAGCGGCATGAAGCGGAACATGCCCGCGACCGGTGACTTGCTCGCCTCACCGAACACCTTCTCCAGGTCGGCCACCACCCGCTCGGGATTGCCGGACTGCAGGGGGAACACGCCAACCGACATGCCCGACAGCCAGTCGACGTCGAAGATCTCGATCGTGCGCAGGTAGTTCTGCAGTTCCGCGCGGGTGCCACCGATGCTGATCACGTTGCGCGCGGCGTCGGTGCCGACGATCGCGTTGGGACGCGCGTAGGGCTCGAGGATCTTCTTCATCTCCTCGGCCGACACGTAGCGCAGCGGCACCGTCCGCACCTCGAACCCGCGGGCGTTGGCGGCGCCGCCGGTGCGCGGGGCGACGTTGCCGGCCAGCGCCTGGTCGGCCGGGACGATGTTGTAACGGCCGCCGCTGTAGACCATGCGCGCGTTGTTCCAGCCCAGCACCTGGTCGAGCAGGCTGATCGCCTCGGCCGGGCTGACCGGGTTGGGCGTGGCCAGCGTCACGGTGCCCTGCACGCCCGGCGCGACCACGTAGTTCTGGCCGAGCATGTCGCCCAGGATCGCCTTGACCACGGCGTGCAGCGACTCGCCCTCGAAATTGAACGTGGCAGCGCCGGAAGACCCGCCCAGGTTGGGTGGCGGCGCGCTGGCCGCGGCCTGGTTGATGACCTGGCCGGTGCCACGGCGGATCTGCGGTTGCGGGCCGGCGTCGGACGCGAGCGGCTCGACCGCGCCGGCGCCGGTGACCACCGTGGCGCCGCCCTCGGCCAC
>NZ_JBJXHK010000058.1:0-14298 GCF_046638635.1 Lysobacter zhanggongensis | reverse complement strand
ACGCAACACACCCGGGGCCTAACAATTCGTTCAAGCCGAACTTGCTTCGTTACACCAAAGCCATGGCCAAAAAGCTTGCCATGGCTTTGGCTCCACTACGCAAGTCGGCTTAACTCAGGCGTTAGGCCTCTCAAGACACATGCCAGTGTTTCCGTCAGAACCAGAGCTCATCGCTGCCCTCGATCGCAGCGATGAGCTCGTGCGCCTTTGTGCTTCTGGGCAGCTCTCGTTCTCTGACTTCTGCGGCAGTTACGACAACTTCTTCTGGTCGTACGCCTTGGACGGCCATGAGGCTGGCCCAGCCGGTGAGGCGGTGCTCGCCAAGTACTCCCAGCGCATTGCTCCGCACCGGTCAGTGGCGGAGGACATCCTCGCCAAGGTCTGCTCTGACACGGACGCAGCGACTGAGGCCTACCGCAGTTCGGGTCGCTTTGGTTCCGCGGAGGCCGTCGCAAAGCTTAAGCTAGTGGCAGTGGGCCTTCCGGGTGGAGAGGCCTAACAATTCGTTCAAGCCGAACTTGCTTCGCTACACCAACAAGATGGCAGAAAAAGCTTGCCATCTTGTTGGCTCCGCTACGCAAGTCGGCTTAACTCAGGCGTTAGAGCCCAGACCATGCATCTTCCCTACATTACTATCCTAATTTCGCTGGCAATCAGCAGTTCTGCGATAGCCGCAAGTCCGTGTGAAGAGCAAGCTCAGAGTGTTCACGAACTGAGCGTCTGCGCCGACTCAGAGGCCAATAAGACCCGCATTGCTCGGTTCCAAGCAGCAATGGCCCTGGTCAAGCCTGGCGGCCGTCGCGCAATACTCGATTTTGCTGCCGCTCAGAACGCTTGGCATCGCGCAGTTGAAAGAACCTGCGATTCCCCGCAACGGGAAGAAATGCGAACTTGCTGGTACGCGCTCAACGAGTCGCGCATCCAATCCCTTCAGCGCTTCATAGAAAGCTTGGAGCCCAAACAGCAACCCGCTGGGCTCTAACAATTCGTTCNATCCAATCCCTTCAGCGCTTCATAGAAAGCTTGGAGCCCAAACAGCAACCCGCTGGGCTCTAACAATTCGTTCAAGCCGAACCTGCTTCGTTACAGCAACGGCGTGGCAAGCTTTTTTTGCCACGTCGTTGCTGTAACGAAGCAGGTCGGCTTAACTCAGGCGTTAGGCGTCACACATGCTCCGTCGCGGAATACTGCTTCTACTCGCACTCGCAACCGTGTCGTGCTCTGGCGGCCGCGTAGCCGTCACGCTAGACCACACGTCCATCCGCGTCATCGATCACGCCACCCTTTTCCCAGAATCGCCCGACCCGCATCCCGATCGCCCGTCGCGCCAAGTGCTGCAGCTCAACATCTCGAGCCAGACCGATTTGCTCAAATACTTCGGAGATCGGCACACCCAGTTGCAGGTTCGCTGCTCAGTGGATGGAAACACGAATGGAAGGGCATACAACGGCTTCGCTATCGGACCGATTCCAGAGGGCAAGGGGGCAATACCTCATCGTTACACCATCTATTCGTTCATTGGCCTAGAAGCAGACGAAGCTCAATACGAGAACGGAAAACCTGCATCAACCTTGAATCTCAAGGCTGATCGCTTCCAGGCGCTAAAGTGTCACCTGATTGGCGTGCAGAAGGCACCTGTGCCATTTCCAAGGTCAAATGACTTCGTAGTGTCAGCCAGCACCTTTCATGAACTATTGCGCGGGGCGTCAAAGCGGTGACGCCTAACAAATCATTCAAGCCGACGCCGCTTCGCGGCGCGGCTTAATTCAAGCGTTAGGGGGCAAATGTGACACCACGGTGGCCAACTAAAAAAACGACACTCGTCTTGGCACTTGTCGCTGCGGCGACCGCTTGTGCCGCAGATGTGAAGTCAAAGTTGCCCAGTTCACTAACAGCGCTGGAAAAGTGTGCCGTGCTATTTGAGACCCCATCCGGCGAGATAAAGCAGGCATTTCTGCCATCTCTTCAGGTCTTGTCGTTAGCTCCAGACGCCACGTTCTCATTGCCGCCAGATGCACCGCCCAATGTCAAAGCAGTTCAATGTGGGCGCCACTCTCTTGGACCAAGCCAACACGACTATAAGGTGCTCGCTGCGGGCTATCCCTTCAACATAGTCGCGGACCAGCGTGTCGGTGTGCTGGAAATCGTGAAAGGCCAATTGCGCTTCCGCATGCTTGACGGTGAAATGAACGAAAGCGAGATTGAACATGTTCAAGCATTCCTCAATGAGAGCCAACCACTGTTCAACGATGCAGCGGCTGCCCCCTAACAATTCATTCAAGCCGAAGCCGCTTCGCGGCTCGGCTTAATTCAGGCGTTAGGCGCTCACATGACTCTATCTCTGGGCCTAGTTCTTATCGCGCTATCTGGACCTGTTACAGGTGCGGACATTGCGGAGCGGGTGCAACCTGACCTCGACACGTTCGTGTTCTGCCTACTCGACAAGTCCGTTGAGCAACTTCCATCAGGCAACGAGTCCGCGGTTATTGCCCGGCTGGCGGCGGAGAAGTGCTTGACTGAGTTGAAGAGCCTGGAAGAGGCGGTCGCCTCGCAGTACCGTGAAATCAACAAGAGTGTTTGGCCGGCCGGTTTGGCTGAGCAGACAGCGCGGGAGAACCGCGACGAGTACCGTAGACTCGCCATCGCGGCTGCGGTAGGGGTCATCGATGAGCGGCGTGGCTCTCCATAGCGCGCTTAACAAGTCATTCAAGCCGATGCCGCTTCGCGGCACGGCTTAATTCTGGTGTTAGGCGCTTGGTGAAACATTCCTTGCTCTCGCTATTCGAAACGCCCGGCACGCTGCGAGAACCAGCTCTCGAGGAGGAGCGGGCCGCACGTGGCTGGTCGGTCGAGCGCATGTGCAACGAACTGGCAGTGCTCATCGCCAAGAGCTACATGGCCGAGGAGCTCACCTTTGAAGTCGCGGACACCGCCATGAACTGGCTGTGGCCTTACTCCTTCAAGGCCGGCACAGCGTACTTGCCCGAACCGTGCAACGAGATCTATCTGGCATTTGATGCGGGTGAGTGGAAAAGCGCCTCGGACCCGGCTGAGCTAGATCCCGAGGCGGCGTACACTCGGCCAATGCTGGAAAAGCTGCTGGCGCAAGATCACGGCTCAAGCGCCTAACAATTCGTCCAAGCCGACGCCGCTTCGCGGCGCGGCTTAACTCAGGTGTTAGCTGTGATGGAATTTTCGCCGCAATGAAGAAATCCATACAGACCCTCATCGGCTTAGTGCTAGTGGTCGCCGCGGGTTACGGTGTCTTTGTAGCGCTTCGTGCGTCCTTTCAAGTGCTGACCAACCTCAGCTCTGACATCGCAGTTGCAATAATTGCAGCGTCTGCCACTGCATTCGTTTCTGTAGTTTCGATTGTGCTCGGAAAGATCTACGAGTCGCGCATCGCCATACAGAAGGAGCTCAGAGAGCGACGGGTACCTGCTTACGAGGGGCTGCTAAACTTTCTCTTCCGCGTATTCATGGGAGCGAAAATCGGCAAAGCCCCAACGGAGAAGGAGCTTGTCAAATTTTTGGTCGAGTACAACCATCAAATGATGGTGTGGGGCTCGGACGCTGTTCTCTCCGAATGGTCCACTTGGCGAAAGCTACTTCAAGAAAGCTCAAACACTGAGGGTGCCGACTTTGTGCCCGCCATGTACCAGTACGAGAAACTGATACTTGCTGTGCGCAAGGACCTGGGCCACAAGAACGTGGGCATAGAACCTGGCGACATCCTCGGCTTGTTTGTCAATGATTTGGATAAGCACAGAAAACCGGATCACAGCTAACAATTCGTTCAAGCCGAACCTGCTTCGCTACACCAGCAACATGGCAGGTAAAGCTTGCCATGTTGCCGGCTACGCTACGCAGGTCGGCTTAACTCAGGTGTTATACGGTACTGCTCAAACAGTTCTGCGGCTTGTTTCTTCGGCCGTATTTCCGCGGCGTGATGGGTCGGCTCCGGCCCGAGTTCCTTCGGGCAGCAGTCGCGTCACTGGTAGCGCATCGCTTCGGCAAGTCAGCAACGTGGAGTCCATCGCGCAATCGTTCTCGGGGACTTCGGTTGCGGTACGCTCCAGACGTTCTCGGTAGAGCCACGGTCACCGCGGCTGGTAATGTTTCGGGGAGTGCGGGCTCTCGGGTGCGTGGCTGCGGCAACGTCTGCAGCATCCCGGGCAGCACCGCATAACAATTCGTTCAAGCCGAACTTGCTTCGTTACACCAAAGCCATGGCAGAAAAAGCTTGCCATGGCTTTGGCTTCACTACGCAAGTCGGCTTAACTCAGGCGTTAGGCGCCATGTCGAAAACCTCCGCTACCTGGGCAGTCATCGGCATAACGGTCGCCAATCTTGCTTTGGTGGGGTTGAGCTCCATCTTCGCCGTGTACGGTGACGGCTCGCCGGGAGCTGCACC
Organism: Lysobacter zhanggongensis; assembly: GCF_046638635.1. NCBI lineage: Bacteria > Pseudomonadati > Pseudomonadota > Gammaproteobacteria > Lysobacterales > Lysobacteraceae > Lysobacter > Lysobacter zhanggongensis. Next base: position 9,884 of record NZ_JBJXHK010000058.1, on the reverse strand, counting down.
GCTGGTGTTAGGTGTTGGAGCCGCATGGGTTCTGGGCTTCGCCTGTCGAGGGGCTGCCCTGGTCAATCGGGGCGAGTATCGTGCTGCTGCCGGGGCCGCAGCAAAAGCGCTGCCGTACGCATTCGCCACTCTTGTTTTGGGTGGATCCCTTGTACTGCTCGTCGCCATCACCTTCGGTTGGTAGTCGCGCTGCACCTAACAGGTCATTCAAGCCGAACCCACTTCGTCCCATTTGCAGGCATAGTCGCTGCTGGGGCATCAGTTCCACTCCCGGCTCACGCGCTGTGGGTCGGCTTAATTCCGGTGTTAGGTGGCCATGGACCAGCTCAGCGAGTTTGAACGAACCGCAATCGCCGCATTGGCCGCTGACGATTCGCAAGGAGATGCAATTCTGGCCCAGCTCGACCGCTGCACATGCCAGTCACGCGACTACACAGGCGTGGGCCTCTATTCCGAGCTAGCTGTCGCGCCTGGTGCGCCTCCACTTGATGCAACTCGCTCCAGGGCAGCGGAGGCGTCCGCCGTTTATGCAGAACACCCACAAATTCCAGCCAGCGTAGGCCTGATTCTTTGGCTCAAGGACGGCTACATTAGCTGTCTTGAGGCGTACACGTATGAAGGTAGTTGGCCGCAAGACGAATCGCTCTTCCGGCTGGCCACCTAACAATTCATTCAAGCCGATGCCGCTTCGCGGCACGGCTTAATTCTGGTGTTAGGTGCCATGTGGAAGGCCGTCGCGATCTTGCTCTTGGCTCTCGGGTTGCTCAGCGCGTGTGCCGAGGAGCGTTCGCCTTCCACCACACAGGCCGCTGGCTCGGCCATTGTGCCGCCGCCTCCCGATTTGTCTTTCCTCGCCACCCTCGACGGAACCTGCCAGGTGGCTTCTCTGCCCTCCGTCCAGTTAACTGCCGCCGAGGCTTGCTGGGTGGAGGCGCTCGTCGCGGAGTGCAGCCCTGCAAGTGATTGCCTTGCCCGTTGCCTCACCTCGGGTCAAGGGCGCCTAATAGGTGGTGGCTGTTGGCATGCGTGCTCGTTCCCCACCCAGCATTTCGCCGGGTGGCGTGAGCCCGCAGCAGCGGAGCGGTGCCGGGCCCTCGGGCGCGTCAATGGCTCCTAACAGTTCGTCCAAGCCGACGCCGCTTCGCGGCGCGGCTTAACTCAGGTGTTAGGCCTCGCTACAACCATGCGAAACCGCTCAATTGTCCTTGGATGCATTCTGGCGGCGCTTGCTCCTGGCGTCTGCCTTGTTGCGTACGCGCTTCTAGCCGGCGGCAATAGCGGCAGCGTTGCCAGCCTCATAGGCGGCACGCTCATAGTCTTGTCAATTTCATTCGTGGTCGCGGCTGTGCCAACACTTCTGCTGGGTGTTCCCTACATCCTGTGGCTTCGCTCGCGCAACGCCATAAGTTGGCCCAGCATCTGCTTGGGCTCAATCTTGGTTGGAGCCCTCGCAATGGCCGCCCTCACTTGGGCCATAACATGGAGCAATCCTGTTCCTGGCCCGTCGGCGTACCTCATGGGCGCGGCGTTGGGGCTGGCTGGCGGCCTTGCCTTTTGCATCGGGGCGAGGCCTAACAATTCGTTCAAGCCGAAACCACTTCGTTCCGCCAAAGGCATGGCATAGAAAGCCTGCCATGCCTTTGCCTCCACTACGCGGTTCGGCTTAACTCAAGTGTTAGGCTATGAAAATCACAAACATAAGGCGCCGAGTAGACTTTTCAGCGGTAGCTTGGCTCTTGGTTGTCACTGCGCTGGCTTCCACGGCTATTTATGTTGCTTGGCTCAAGTTTGGCGCATCGCCTACGCTGCGCCGAACCGGCTTGGCACCCGCTTGGTCGTCGACCGGCGGAGAAGTCGCCAGTGCGATTGTGATCATCGCTTTACCCCTGATCGTGTGGCTCTGTCACAGGGCAATTTTCAGCAAGCTCCGGCTACGAAGGCAACCCTAACTATTCGTTCAAGCCGAACCCGCTTCGTTCCACCAACGACATGGCAGGTAAAGCTTGCCATGTCGTCGGCTCCACTACCCGGGTCGGCTTAACTCAGGTGTTAGGCGCTATATGAAATCTTTCGCAATCGGAAGCAGTGAAGATGAGACGGTCTCGCTTACCGTGCTCAACTACATGCAGCCTCTGGCAGGCAATTTCTACGACGATAACTGGCTGCTTTGCCAGGTTGCAATTCGGGCTGGCGCGTTTAGGGGTACATTCCAAGCTAATTTCTTGACCTCTGAGTTAGATGGGCTCCGGCAAGGACTTGAAAATCTGCACAAGGAACTACGCGGTGACTGCGTCTTCGAGCCCATGGAAGGCCAGCTTGTTCTTCGTGCAGCGTGCGACAGCCTTGGCTACATTCACATTGCCGGCAAGGCCATGGACCAAGCAGGTATCGGCCATAGCCTTAGCTTCAAGCTGTCCGTGGACCAAACGTACATGGCAGAGACCCTGCGCGAGCTGTCTAGTGTGGTGCGGACGTTCCCGGTACGCGCCTAACAATTCATTCAAGCCGACACCGCTTCGCGGCGCGGCTTAATTCAGGTGTTAGGCCTCATGGCTGCTCTGTCGAAGCCCAAAGTTCTTGCCTTGCTTTACATCGTCATGGTCACGCTGTCTTGCGTGTTTGCGTTCTTGGCAATCCCTGAGTTCAACTATTGGGCGCTAGGCACCGTCCCAGCGCTGGCCTTCGCCTTGCGGCTTCTGCGGCAGCGGCAGAACCGCATGCTTCTTGTAGCGAGCTACGCCTTGCTTGGCATAGGCGGGCTGGCCGTCGGGCACTTCTATCTTGGCAGTACAGGCGCCGAGGGCCGTATCGTCATGTTCTTGGTCGCTGTACCAGTCATTGGCCTCACCTTGGCTCGCATAGGCGTAGTTGAGCTAGGTAAGGCCTAACAATTCGTCCAAGCCGACGCCGCTTCGCGGCGCGGCTTAACTCAGGTGTTAGGCGGCAATGCAAGCAGACTCGTCGCTCGAAGATCTCTTGACTGCGATTGCCCATGAGCGGGACCTGGCTCTGGCTCACGACACTCACTACGACGCGGGCAACTGGGAGTTGAGTTGGTGGCATGGGCGCGCTCGGCACGCCATAGACGTACAGCCTTACCCAGAAGGCCGTCTTGACGTATCAAGCGTCGTCACCAGCTACCCGTTACTCCCGCGGCTTTTGGCATGGGCGGGTCGCGCCGTCCCACTTTTCCCTTTCCAGGGTCGGGTACAGCGCAAGCTTCTAGGCCAGCTCCAATGGCCCTGTCCGCCAACCCTATTGCGGCAATTGCTAGATCAGGGGTTGCCGCCTAACAATTCATTCAAGCCGAAGCCGCTTCGCGGCTCGGCTTAATTCTGGTGTTAGGCCTCAGCACATGGACTTCTTGCGACTGATAGTTCAGTGGTTGCTTTCGCTGCCCGGAGCCATGCTCGTCCTGGCATCGGTTTTGCTGGCTACTGCTGCAATCCGGCTCAGCCCCAGCCGAGCCACTGGGCGCTTCCTGCTTGTGCCGGTGGCATTGTTGCTTGCGTTCACCGTCTGGAGCGCCGTAGGTTCGTCTGGCCTCCGCTCTGCACTGGCGGGTGTGCTTTGGGGTCTTAGCGTTCTCGGGCTATATGCGCTCGTCCTTAGCCCGCTAGTTGCTAAGGCAAAGTCTCCGCGGGCCATCGTTACAGTCTCAGTGGTCCTGCTGGCAGTCCAGTTACCATTCTCGCTTTTTGCCGGTCTCTTCTTCGCGTGCTACATCGGGCATGATTGTCCGTAGGGGTAGAGGCCTAACAATTCGTTCAAGCCGAACTTGCTTCGCTCCACCAACAACATGGCAGGAAAAGCTTGCCATGTTGTTGGCTCCGCTACGCAAGTCGGCTTAACTCAGGCGTTAGGCCGCACAAGACACATGGCAACAACTGACCCAATGATGATCAGCTGCGGAGAACACGGTGAGCGAATCTCCACCGTTGTTTGTAAGCACATGCTTCAGGGGCAACCCGTTCCCGCAGGCTTCGTTGAGAACAGCAGCGATCCGAATGACCTCCAGGCATGGTGCTACCTGTGCGAGGACAAGTTCCAGCTAGAGGGGGACATGACGGATGCGTTTATAGAGTTCAATGGCATGGCTATCGTCTGCATCGTCTGCTATGCCGACGCCAAAGCTCGCCATACAATTCCAGCGGGGAAGTAGCCATGCAGCCGGGCGTGCGGCCTAACAATTCATTCAAGCCGATGCCGCTTCGCGGCACGGCTTAATTCCGGCGTTAGGCGGCATGGAAAGTGAGCTGCACTTGTGGAAGCAGACGGGCGTCATATCGCTCTGGAGATACACCGAGTTCCGGAAGAACTTCGGTGGCTGGCACCTGTCGGCAGACGATGCAGGGATCCAGTCGTTACTGCAGCTGCTAAACGTGCTCCAGTCCGCACCTGAGTCGCATCGAACGGTCGCTATCACTCCGCCTTCAATGCAGTTGCTCAAAGTTCCCAACTTTCAGCAAGGTCGCGCCAAGTGGGTCGCTCCAGCAAAGCTTCAATTGCGGGTATCCTCGGCGCCGGAAACGTGGGAGTTCCCGGAAGACCTTGATCCCGCTCAGTTCACAGTCGGGGCCTCGTACCTACCCGCCCTCAGTCGCGCCTTGGAAGGCATTCCCCGCGGTGAGGGGGACTTCTCCATTGGCAGCAAAAAGCGCGGCAAGTTGCGTCTTTGCTTCTGGTGGTGGCTAGATGCCGCCTAACAATTCGTTCAAGCCGAACCTGCTTCGCTCCACCAACAACATGGCGGAAGAGCTTGCCATGTTGTCGGCTCCGCTACGCAGGTCGGCTTAACTCCGGCGTTAGGCGTGGCTGTAGACATTCGGAGATCGTGATGAGTCAAGAACAGGAACTCTGGCGTCTTGAGGAGCAATTTTGGGTCGGTGACGCAGCTTTCTATGAGCGCACTCTCGCACCTGAATCTTTTATGGTGCTTCCAGCGCCGGCCGGGGTGCTTGAGCCCGCAGCGACCATAGAGTCAATTCGGTCGGCTTCACGTTGGCAGAACGTCTCATTCATTCAAAAACACTATGCGGCATCAACTGCAGACATTGTCGTGCTCGCATATGTCGTGCAGGCAGATCGTGGGAGTGGAAACTCGGCCTATGCTGCGCAGTGCAGCTCCACGTATGTTCGTATAGGCGGTAATTGGCGGCTTGCGTTGCACCATCAAACACCGGCGGGCCAGGCCAACGAGGGCCGCGCCTAACAATTCGTTCAAGCCGAACTTGCTTCGTTACACCAAAGCCATAGCAGAAAAAGCTTGCCATGGCTTTGGCTCCACTACGCAAGTCGGCTTAACTCAGGCGTTAGGCGGCACAGAACCATGGTCGCGACTTGATGCATCAGACAACTAGGCTCAGTTGGGGTCGTATTGCAGCCATCGTTTGCGTCATTGCCGCAGCAGGTTTAGCTGTGCACGCATATGTGCGGAACAGCCCAGGCCAGCCAGATCCTGTCGTTCCCGCTGCAGCTCCACCTACCAGTTCTGCTCTAACCGCATCAATGTCGCTGCTCCCTCCCGACGTGCGAGGGGCACTCATGTCGCTTTGCAGCCACTGCAACTTCGCTGACTCGGGTGCGCCTTGGAATGCTACTGACGTAATGGCTAATGATCTTCCACAACGTCGCCTGGTCAGAACTGAAAGGCATGGGTCTACTTGGCTGGTGCAATACGAGCACGGCGGCATTGCCAAGCACAGTCACACAGCGGTCTTCTCACTTAAGCCCAGCATCCATCTTGTTCAAGGCAGCTCCTGCAGGCCACCGGAGAAATGTGAGTGGTAAGGTGCCGCCTAACAATTCGTTCAAGCCGAACCTGCTTCGCTCCACCAACAACATGGCAGAAAAAGCTTGCCATGTTGCCGGCTCCGCTACGCAGGTCGGCTTAACTCAGGTGTTAGGTGTGCATGGAGAGGTCATGAACAACTCAAGCATGAAAGACCTTATTGACCGCTACTTGGTCGCTTACAACTCCTTCGACGTTGATGGCATGCTGTCGCTTCTTTCCCAAGATGTTCGCTTCGAGAACTACTCTGGTGGTCAACTCACAGCGGCCACAAGCGGCATTGACGAGCTAAGGCAACTCGCAGAGCAGTCCAAGTCTTTGTTCTCTGAGCGTGAGCAGCGCATCACAGGCTTGGAGTTCAGCCATGACTTTGCCGCTGCAACCATCGCCTACCGGGGAAAGCTGGCCGCAGACATTCCCAACGGCCCGCTAGCCGGCACAGTCCTTGATCTGCAAGGCAAGTCGGAGTTTTCATTCGGCAATGGGCAAATCACAAAGATTGTTGACCGTAGCTGAGTGCACACCTAACAATTCATTCAAGCCGACGCCGCTTCGCGGCGCGGCTTAATTCAGGGTGTTAGGCCGCAGGGGAAGGTATGAGGCGCATCTCGCAGGTCGTTCTCTACTTGCCAATTCTGTATGGCTACTGGCACGTTCATTCGCGGCTCGCGCTATGGGTGCAATGGCTGCCGGACTTGTTTTCCTCGCGACCGTTCCAGCTGACCGGCCTTCTCGTGGGTTCCGCTCTCTGCGGGTTACTGGCAGGTGTCGCTTTTGTTGCTCCGGTTGCACTGCTCTATCGCCAGTACGCCATTCTTGCAGCAGCTACCATTTCGCTTATCGGCGCCGCTTTCGACTTCTATCTTATGTCGGTGCCATCCTCTAGGCCGTTCACACTGGCAGCTTTGGCCATAGACTTGGTCGTGTTTGCGGCTGCACTCCCGGCTGCAGTACTGCTCCTTCGCCGGCTGCGGCCTAACAATTCATTCAAGCCGACACCGCTTCGCGGCGCGGCTTAATTCTGGCGTTAGGCGGCACATGAGAACTTCCCTTTTACTTGTAGTTCTCACGCTGATTGCTGTGTCAGCGTGCGCCAGCCAAGCCACTCCGTGCGCGGCGCTTGATCCGACTCTGATCCATTGCCCCACTCCGCAGGCACCGCGCGTAACGGAGCTCAAGGACGGGCAGGTTGTCGTGCAACTCACGGTCCGTCCGGATGGCTCAGTTGCTGACGCACATGTGGTCTCCTCGTCTGGCCACACTGCCTGGAAAGACACCGTGCTTGGCACTGTCCAACATTGGCGTTACAAGCCTTCCGGACATGGCGCCACAAAGGTTGTACCGTTTGACTTCACTGTAGGTGGCTGAGCCGCCTAACAATTCGTTCAAGCCGAACTTGCTCCGCTACGCCAAACACATGGCAGAAAGAGCTTGCCATGTGTTTGGCTCCACTACGCAGGTCGGCTTAACTCAGGCGTTAGGCCGCTATGACGCTCTCTCCGCTATCAATTCTGGTGTTGTTGGCAACTGTGCTCGCTGCATGCCAGCAATCGAACCTACCGAGCGATGATGAGTCAATCAAGATTTCGCGAACTGTCTTTGGAGCTTCCGGCAAGGCGCAGTGCCGGGATGAGAGACTGGTTCGTGTCCGGCGGTCGGATTCGCACGTCGAGACATTCTGGGAATGCCAAGGGGACCTGGAGCTTCTGGAAGTGGTCGTCGTGATTGACGGCCATGGAGTTGTTGAGATACTTCGCACCAACAAGGGCAAGTAACGTGGAGCCGCGGCCTAACAATGCGTTCAAGCCGAAACCGCTTCGTTCCGCAAACCACATGGCAGGTACAGCTTGCCATGTGGCTCGCTCCACTACGCGGTTCGGCTTAACTTAGGTGTTAGAGCGCACTGTGAAGTTTTTCCACCGCCCGCTGATTTACATCCAAGTCCACCCGGACCACTTCACTGCGAGGGTCGTGGGGGAAGGCCGCACCATCCGCCGAGGCTGCCACGCGCTTGACAATCGCCGCGGTGAGCTGAAGGATTTTTCTCGCGTCAAGGAAACTCTTCGGTCCATGATCAAGGAACTTGCGCCAAGCTTCTCGCTTCGGCGCCCGGTTGGGCTCATGCATTTCATTCCAGCGCACTACGTCCCTACCCAGACTGAGCTTGAGCGTTTCAAAAAGACCGCAGAACGAGCAGGCTTCTCGTTCTGTTGGCTTTCCACGTGGGAAACCGGGCACACTGACGAAGAGCTCAAAAAGGTGCAGAGTGCGCTCTAACAATTCATTCAAGCCGAACTTGCTTCGTTACATCAAAAGCGTGGCAGAAAAGCTTGCCACGCTTTTGCCTCCACTACGCAAGTCGGCTTAATTCAGGTGTTAGGCCGCTATGGCAGAACCCAGCATGTTTAAGAAAAATCCCGAGCACTCTCAGGCACTGGCATCGCTCACTCCCGGACAACGCGCTGCCTTTATTGCCTCAGGCATCGGGGCAATCTTTCCAGTCCTGTTCTTGGCAGTCATCCAGCCCGTGTACTGGCTTGCGGCCTTCCAATTCGCTTGCCTGGCAGTACTCTCATACATCCGCTGGCAGGCGCCGGCATTTCGCGGCAGCCTGATCGTTTTCATTCTTGCTTTACTCGCATGTATCGTAGCCATCATGGCCGGGTTCGCGGCCTAACAATTCGTTCAACCCGAACCCGCTTCGTTCCACCAACAACATGGCAGATAGAGCTTGCCATGTTGTTGGCTCCACTACGCGGGTCGGGTTAACTCAGGCGTTAGGCGGTACTGCTGAAAGTCTTTCGGCGTTCGCTTCTTCGGCTAGCCGCGTCGGCTCGTGTCGTGCGGCGCGCGCTCGGCCTTCATCGGCTCCGGTCGGTCTCCCTGGGCAACTTGCCGGGCCATCGGGCTACACCGCTTCGGCCGCGCGGCTCAATCATTGCGGAGCCATCTTCGGCGGCATGTCGCCCTGCGGGTTCCGGGTAAAGCGCCGGTCGGCCTGGGCTGCTACTGTTTCGGCTGGTGGCGGGTTGGCCAAGCTGGCGCTGGGGAGTTCAGCCAGCTGGTGGAGCAGCACCGCCTAACAAGTCATTCAAGCCGAACGCCACAAGTGGCGTCGGCTTGATTCCGGCGTTAGGCCCCAATGATCGATCACGAGATATTCCCAAGATCTGAACTTCTGCTCCAGAACCTCATCGCGGTGATTGATAGACCGGCGTACGATAATTCAGCTCGGATAGCTGTGTCGGGGAACCTTTGCCAGATGTCCATCGAGCACTCTGCCGCCTTTCGTAGCCTGGCAGAGAACAGAATGTTCGCTAGCAGCTTCGTTGTGCTTCGCGCACAGTTCGAGACAACCCTGCGCGCGGTTTGGGCGCTTTACGCCGCCACGGACAACCATATTTCCCGTATCTCTGCACGACTTGCCGAGGACACCGAGCAGTCCGCGAAAAATCTTCCTCAAGTTCACGATATGCTCGCGTCAATCGCAGGGATTCCTCATGCGAAGGTGCCCTATGATGCGCTGTCGGAGTTCAAGGGCAGTGCCTGGCGGGCACTCAATTCCTATACACATGGCGGCATCCATCCGCTGAGTCGCATGGCAGACGGCTATCCCTTTGAGCTCATTATCGCCAACGTAAAGATCAGCAATGCACTGGCAATCGTTGCCGCAATGCAGTTCTGTGTTCTCACGGGGATCAATGGGCTACAAAAGCAGCTTCTTCCGCTCAACGAGCGCTTTCATGACTGCCTTCCGTCTCATCGGGTTGGGGCCTAACAATGCGTTCAAGTCGAAGCCGCTTCGTTCCGCAAAGCACATGGCAGGTACAGCTTGCCATGTGCTTGGCTCCACTACGCGTCTCGGCTTAACTTAGGTGTTAGGCCTTTGGAGCGCTTGATGGATGAAAGTACGCGCGCACTGTCAAAGCTAAGTCTGCTCACGCTTCTGGAAATCGGCGGGCTGCCGTTTTGTTGTTCTGTTGGTACGTTGGGAGTTCGCGCTCTTGGCTTTTGCCGCATTCGTTGCAGCTCTTTTACATCCAAGAGTTCAAAGCGCCTTGCGCTTTAGACCGTACTTGACGTATTTGATCTG
>NZ_JBJXHK010000057.1:0-14990 GCF_046638635.1 Lysobacter zhanggongensis | reverse complement strand
GAGCTGCGCGGGGCGCGGGCCGGCCTGGGCGGCCCAGGCACGCCACACGGCAACACCCGCGGCCAGCAGGGCCGGCTGGGTGAACTCGGTCTGGTTGAGGCGGTCCTCGGGGCCGGACCGGGCGAGTGTCCACAGGTCGGTGCCTGCGCCCTCGCTCGCCTCGGCGAACGTCTCGACGACCGTCGGATGGGCCTGCGCGAGCTCGGCCAGCATGCCGATCGACTGCGACCCCTGTCCGGGGAACACGAAAGCGAGTTGGTGGTCCGTACCTGGTCCGGTCACGCAGCGGCTCCCAGCAAAAACAGCCCGACATGATACGAGCGATTGTGCCGGGTCGTCTGTACCGGCGCGTACAGTGCCGGCCGCGGTGGGTGTGCGGGTTTTCCCTTCCCCAAATGAAAACGCCCCCGGCGATGCGGGGGCGTCCATTGCTTCGGGCGGCGCGATGGTCAGTAGCGCATCAGCGCCGAGCCCCAGGTGAAGCCGCCGCCGAAGGCCTCGAGCAGCACCAGCTGGCCACGCTTCACCCGGCCGGACCGCACCGCTTCGTCCAGTGCCAGCGGCACCGAACCCGACGAGGTGTTGCCGTGGCGATCGACGGTCACGATGACCCGCTCCATCGGCATGTCCAGCCGCTTGGCAGTCGCCTCGATGATGCGCAGGTTTGCCTGGTGCGGGATCAGCCAGTCGATCTCATGGCGGTCGAGCGAATTCGCCGCGAGCGCCTCCTCGACCACCGAATCGAGCGCCTTGACCGCGTGCTTGAACACCTCGTTGCCGGTCATCAGGACCTTGACTCCGGCATTGTGCTCTCCCGGCTTGAACCCGACCGACACGCCGACCGGGTTCCACAGCAGCTCCTTCTTGCCGCCGTCGGCATGCATGTGCGTGCTGAGGATGCCGGTGTCGCTGTCGGCCTTGAGCACCACCGCGCCGGCGCCGTCACCGAACAGCACGCAGGTGCCGCGGTCGTTCCAGTCGAGCATGCGGGTGAGGGTTTCGGCACCGACCACCAGCACCGTCCTGGCGCTGCCGGAACGGATGAACTTGTCGGCCACCGTCAGCGCGTAGATGAAGCCCGAACATGCCGCGTTGACGTCGAATGCGGGGCAGCCGTTGGCACCGAGCCGGTGCTGCAGCAGGCACGCGGTCGACGGGAAAATCAAGTCGGGGGTGGTCGTGCCGAGCACGATCAGGTCGAGCTCGGACGCCTCGACGCCGGCCGCCTCCATCGCCCGCACCGCGGCGTGGTAGGCCAGGTCTCCGGTGGTCTCGCCTTCGGCGGCCACGTGGCGCTCGCGGATGCCGGTACGCGCGGCGATCCATTCATCACTGGTGTCGACGATCTTCGACAGGTCGTCGTTGGTCAGCACCTTTTCCGGCAGGTAGCTGCCGGTACCCGCAATGCGGGCATAAATACGTTCAGTCATCACCACTCCCGCGGCGAACACGCCGTTGCACGGACGCCAGCACGCTGGCGATGGAGCTCGCCGCAGCCGGGCACTCAGTGCGACGACCTTGCCGCGGCCACCGTCGAACACTCGACGGCAACCGCGCACGCGGGAGCGCCCGCGTGTCGCGGCGGGCGCGTCGAAGCTTACTCTTCGTCGGCGATCTTCGACTGGGTGTCGATCACCTTCTTGCCACGGTAGTAGCCGTCGGCGGTGACGTGGTGGCGGATGTGGGTCTCGCCGGTGGTCGGGTCGGTCGCCAGCTGCTTGCTGGACAGCGAATCGTGGGCGCGGCGCATGCCACGCTTGGACGGGGAGACGCGGGACTTCTGGACAGCCATGGTGTTACTCCAGGGAAAACCGAGAAAACTTCGATTGCGGGGCCCGCCGGACTACTCCGCCGGGCCGGACTTGTTCTTCAGTGACGACAACGCCGCGAACGGGTTGACGCGTTCCAGCTCGTCGGCGTCCGGAGCCCAGTTGCGCTCCATCGCCTCGGTGCCGGGCTTCACCGGCACTACCGGCACGGCGAGGATCAACTCGTCCTCGACCAGCTCGACCGGGTTCAGCATGCCGTCGGCCGACACCAGCAACGCCTCGTAACCCGGTGGCAACGCCACCTCGTCGGCTTCGTCGCGTATCAGACCCAGGCGCTGGTCGATGTCGACCGGGAACACGAAGCGCTCAAGGCTGCGCTGGCATTGCAGCGGCAACCCGGTGCGGACCTTGAGTTCCACGTACGGCACCTGCAGCTCGTCGGTACCGAAGTCGAGTGAGAACGCCACCTCACCTTCGGCATCGACCAGGCTGTCGCGGATACGCGACAGCGACGCCAGGGGCACCTGGCCCTCGACGCCACGCCGCGCCGCGACCATGCGCCAAGCATCCAGGACTTCGGGCACCGGCACTTTGGGCGCGTCAGCAGACATAAGCCGCGGAATATTAAGGATCACCCCCCCTGCTGTCAAACGCTGCAAGCCCCTGCGGGCCTGTCTGGACAGGTGTCGGGGAGCACCCGGGGACTGGCGCCCGGCGCCCGATTTGCCGCCCGACGGCGCCGCACGGCAGACTGAACGCGTTTGCAGCCCCTGGCCGAAAACCGCGTGAATGCTCCCGCAACCCTCATCGCCCTGATCGCGATCGCCGCCGCCCTGCTGGTGGCGGTGGGCGCATGGCGCCGCCAGCTGGGCCGGCGCCAGCGCGCGATGCGCGAACTGCTCGATTCGGCCGATGCGCTGGAAGCACGGCTGCGGACCGCCCGATCCGAGATCGAGGCGGTCGCCGGGGAGCATATCGACGACCCGGTGCAGGAGGCGATGCGCGAGATGCTCCGCCAGCGGCTGTGGCTGCGCGAGCACGGCGATCGCGCAAGCCTGGCCGAGCTGGTGCAGGTCCGTGACTCGATCGACCAGGCCCGTGGCCGGATCGAGACCCAGCTGGCCCGGATCGAGCGCGCCCGCGCGCCGGTGGCCTGATGTCGGCGCGGCTCGTCCTGGCATCCACCTCGCCGTATCGGCGCGAGCTGCTGGCGCGCCTCGGCGTCGCTTTCGATACGGCCCGGCCGGACGTCGACGAGACCCCGGCACCGGGCGAGTCTCCGGCCGACCTTGCCCGCCGGCTCGCCATCGCCAAGGCGACCGCGGTTGCCGCCGGGCGCGTCGCCTGGGTGATCGGATCCGACCAGGTTGCATCGCTCGACGGCCAACCACTCGGCAAGCCCGGCAACCGCGAACGCGCGATCGGGCAGCTGCAGGCGATGTCCGGCCGCGCGGTCGCGTTCCACACCGGTGTCTGCGTCACCAACGGCGACCAGCCCCGGTTTGCGCTGGATACCACGGTGGTACGGTTCCGCACGCTCGAGGCCGGCGAGATCGCGCGCTATGTCGACCGCGAGCTGCCGTTCGACTGCGCCGGCAGCTTCAAGTCCGAGGGCCTCGGCATCACCCTGTTCGAGGCAATCGAGACCCGCGACCCGACCGCGCTGGTCGGGTTGCCACTGATCGAGACGGCGCGGCTGCTGCGCGACGCCGGATTCGCCCTGCCCTGACAGGTCCGGGCGACGTCGACCTGCTCAGCGCAGGTTGACCGGCTGCTCGGGCCAGGCCTCCACGCTGCCATCGGCCCCGTGCAGCCTCAGGCCGAGCCAGTGCACCCCCGGCGCCAGGCCTCCTGCGTCCACGCTCGCCTCGAAGCCCACCCGCGGATGGTTGGGGTCGGTCGAATGGCCCCAGAACGCCTTGGTCCCAGGACTGTTCAGGCCATAGCGGGCGGTGGCGACGACCCGGCCATCCAGGGTGACCTCGACCCGCTCCAGACCGGTGCCGTCCTTGAAGGCCCAGCCCCGTACGTCGAACCGGCGGTTGACGGCAGCACCGGACACCGGCGCATCGATCCAGGCCATCCCCGGCGTCGTGCATTCGGCGCCCACCGCGTGCGGCGGCTCCATCCGGAACAGCAGGAACCGCTGGCGCCCGTGGTCGACGTTGACCTCCCGCGCCGCGGGCAGCGGCCCGACCATGGCGCACAGGCCGTGGTAGCGCGCGAGCAGATCCTTGTAGGGCACGTCGCTGGGGCTGGTCACCAGCAGCACCGGGTCGTCGCCCCAGTCCTCCGCACCCCGCGTCCACAGGCCCCAGAGCCGCAGTTGCGGTGCGCGGCCGTGCTTGCGGTTGAGTGAATGGTCGAGCACGGCGATCCGCGGCTCGCCCAGCGCGAAACCGAGTTCGGCCCCGAGCTTGAAGCTGCCAGCGACGATGCGGGTGCCGTCGGGCATCTCCGCACGCTCGAGCTTGACCGCGTCGGCCAGCTCATCCCAGCCAGCGAAGTTGGACGGGTACCACTTCTGCGCTGCCGTCCGCGCGCGCAGCTCGGGGATCGACACTGCGGTGTAATAGCCCAGCATCGCCACCAGCCCGACGCCGGCCAGCGCCCACGTGGCGCGACGCAACCACGTCGGCCACGCCGCCAGCAGTGCCGGCAGCAACGGCAGCAGTGCCAGGTAGCCCGGCAGCGGCCAGTGGAAGCTCACCCGCTCGGTATCGGCGAAGAACCCCAGCGCGAAGAACCCCAGCACCACCAGCCCACCCAGCAGCGCGAAGTAGCGTGAAGACGGATGGGCGCTGCGGTTGCCGCGCCAGCCGGCCGCCAGCAGGGCGGCGAACAGCAGCGGCGTGACCAGCAGCGCCTGGATCGCGATGAACCACAGGCCTTCGATATGGAACGCCCACGGGTGGCGGTCCACCAGCTGGAAGCGAAGGCCGGCGTCGGCGTTGTCGAAGTTCCAGGCCACCAGCGGTGCCCAGGCGGCCGCACCGATCGCGATCGCCGTCCAGGTACGCATGTCACGCAACACCCGTCGGCCGTCCGGCAGCAGCAGCAATGCAATCAGGCCGACCCCGATCACCGCGATGAACCGGTAATGGCTCAGCGCGCCGATCGACAGCCCCAGCGCAAGCTCGAGCGCGGCGGCGGCCGTGACCTGCCGCAGCAGCTTCGCGCCGGCGTCGACGCACAGCAGCGTCGCCACCGCCATCGCCGCATCGGGCAATGCCAGCAGGCCGAGCGTGCCCGACAGCGGCAACAGCAGAGCGAAGCTGCCGGCCCTCCAGCCGTACTCCCGGCCGTACTCGCGCGCGGTGATGCGCATCACCAGCACCGGCACCAGCGCGGCCAGCAGCAGGAACGGCAACCGCAGACCGAGCGCGGTATCACCGCCGAGCGTCACCCCCAGCCGCGCGAGCCACGCGGTCATGCCGGGCAGGTCCGAATAGGCAGGCGCGAGGTGTTGCCCCTCCAGCCAGTAGAACGCCTCGTCGACGAACAGCGGCAGCCGTGCGGCGACCAGCAGCTTGAGCGCGAACACACCCGCGAACAGCGCCCAGAACACGGTTCGTGCGCGGCTCCGGTCGGGATGTGGCGCTTCGACGGCAGGCGTGTCGCGCGATGGGTGCAACGGGGCGGGAACTTGCCGCATCAACGAATGACCTCGGTAGACTCGGGCGCAATTGGCGGGCGCCGTGCGGCGCCGTCAGCGGTTGACCCGCGACGGCGAGAGGGGTTCAGGGAGCGCCGCGCCGGCACCACTTGGAGAGCACCCATGGCGACATCCCCTGCGGTACCCCGCGACTCGGCGAGCATCCTACCCGAGCACCTGCGTGGTGCCCTTGACCGGGCGCAGACACAGGTCAATACGCTGGTCCTGGGCAAGGCGCACGAGGTGCGGCTGGCGTTCGTCGCGCTGCTGTCGGACGGCCACCTGCTGATCGAGGACCTGCCCGGGCTCGGCAAGACCACCCTCGCCCATGCGCTGGCGGCGACGCTGGGGCTTGAGTTCCAGCGCGTGCAGTTCACCTCGGACCTGCTGCCGGCCGACGTGGTCGGTGTCTCGGTGTTCGACCCGCAGGCGCGCCGCTTCGAGTTCCACCCCGGCCCGGTGTTCACCCAGGTGCTGCTGGCCGACGAGATCAACCGCGCCCCGCCGCGCACGCAGAGTGCACTGCTGGAAGCGATGGCCGAGCACCAGGTGACGGTCGACGGCACCAGCCACGCACTACCGGCGCCGTTCTTCGTCATCGCCACCCAGAACCCGGTCGACCTCTCGGGCACCTACCCGTTGCCGGACTCGCAGCTGGACCGGTTCCTGCTGCGGCTGGCGCTGGGCTACCCGGCCGAGGACGCCGAGCGCGCCCTGCTCGCCGGCGAGGACCGTCGCGCGCTGATCGCACAGGTGCGCCCGCTGTTGACCGTGGACGACGTGCTGGCCGCGCGCGACGCGGTGAAGTCGGTGCATGCCAGCGACTCGCTCATCGCCTACGTGCAGGCACTGCTGACGCGCAGCCGCCGCCACCCTGGCGTAAGGGTCGGGCTTTCACCGCGCGCGGGGCTCGCGTTGCTGCGCGCGGCACGTGCCTACGCGTTGCTGCTGGGCCGCGCCCACGTTCGGCCCGACGACGTGCAGGCGCTGTTCTCCGCGGTTGCCGCGCACCGGCTGGTCGCCGAAGCGGACGCCGGCAGCGACGCGGCCCTGGCCAAGGCGATCCTGCACGCGGTGCCGGTGGACTGAGGATGGCCGGCACTCTGCGGCGACGGTTGCACGACTGGGCGCTGGTGTGGACCCGTCCGCGCGAACCCGAGGCCCTGCCCGCCCGCTTCGACCGGCGCCGGGTGTACGTGCTGCCGACCCGCTTCGGGCTGTTCTACGCGGTGCTGCTGCTGGCGATGCTCTTGGGTGCGCTCAACTACAACAACAACCCGGCGTTGCTGCTCGGGTTGCTGCTGGCCGGTGCCGGGCTCGCCAGCCTGGTCGCCGCCCAGTTGCAGCTCACCGGCCTGGCGGTGGTCGCGCTCGACGCCGAGCCGGTGCCGGCCGGTGACGAGCTGACGGTCCGCCTGCACGCACAGGCCAACGACCGCCGGCGCCGACGTGGCCTCGCCGTCGCGCTCGAATCGACGGAAGGCGTCCCGGGTTTGTTGAACCTCGAGCAGGGCCGCGGCGAATCGCATGTCGCGCTTCCCACCAGCGAACGCGGGTGGCTCGACCTGCCGCGGTTGCGCGTGTCGACCACCCGGCCGCTCGGGCTCGCCACCGCGTGGGCGTACGTGTGGCCGCAGGCACCGGCGCTGGTCTATCCACGGCCGGAACCGGACGGCCCGCCGCTGCCGACCGGCTCGGGTGACCGGGTGCAGACCCGCCTGCATCCCAGTGGCGAGGACGTGCACCACCTGCGCAACTACCGTCGCGGCGATTCGCGCCGGGCGATCGCGTGGAAGTCGTCGGCCCGTCGCGACAGCTTGCTGGTGCGCGAGTACGAGCAGCCGCTCGGGGCCGACATCGTGCTCGACTGGAGCACGCTCGGGCGCATGCCGCAGGAAGCAAAGGTGTCGCGCCTCGCACGCTGGGTGGACGAGGCCGAGCGCGACGGCCGCCGTTACCGGCTGATGCTGCCCGGCCAGCCTTCGCTCGGGCCCGACCAGGGCCCNACGCTCGGGCGCATGCCGCAGGAAGCAAAGGTGTCGCGCCTCGCACGCTGGGTGGACGAGGCCGAGCGCGACGGCCGCCGTTACCGGCTGATGCTGCCCGGCCAGCCTTCGCTCGGGCCCGACCAGGGCCCCGCCCACCGCCACGCCTGCCTGCGCGCACTGGCGCTGCTGCCGCATGTCTGAGCCCACCCGCAACACCGCGCTAGACCACGGCAGCCGGCGCTGGGCCCTCGCGGCGGCCGCGGCCTGCCTGCTGCCGTTGCTGCTGCAGTTGCCGGGCCAGTTGGCGCTGGTCATCGCGGGCGCGGCCGTCCTGGTCGCGGTGGCGTCGTGGCGGAAGCCGTTGCACGGACTGTTGCGGTTGCTCCTGGCGCTCGGCTTGCTGGGCGCGGTGGTGTCGATGGCGGGTTTCAACCTGGGGCGGGACACCGGCTGCGCGGTACTGGCGGCGATGCTGGCGATCAAGCCGGCGGAGACCTACAGCCTGCGCGATGCGCGCAGCCTGATCGGGTTCGCGCTGTTCGCGCCGTTCGGCACCTTCCTGCTCGACCAGGGCCCCCTGGCCCTGGTGCTCGGGCTGGTGGGCGCGGTGCTCGCGCTCTGTGCGCTGCAGCGCTTGGCGGACCTGGAATCCGGCGACGCCGTCGCGACCGGCGCGGCGCGGCGCTTCGCCGGCATCGGCCGGTTGCTGGCGATCGGCCTGCCGCTGGCGCTGGCGGCATTCTGGCTCTTCCCGCGGCTCGGGTCGCCGTTGTGGGGCGTGCCCGAGCGCACGATGGCGCGCACCGGATTGTCGGGCGAGATGAGCCCGGGCCAGTGGATCGACCTCATCGCCGACGACACCCCGGCGTTGCGCGTGCGCTTCTTCGGCGAGACGCCACCGACCTCGCAGATGTACTGGCGCGGCCCGGTGATGTGGGATTTCGACGGCCGCACCTGGTCACGGTCGCCCTGGTTGGCCAACCTGCCCCCGGCCGACGTCCGCCACGGCGATGTGCGCTGGGACTACGAAGTGGAAGTGGAGCCGACCGACCGGCGCCAGTTCGTGTCGCTCGAACTGCCGGTCGACGTTCCCGACGGTGTCCGGCTCAACCACGGCCACGAGATCCACGCCCCGCGCCCGTTGAACGCGCTGACGCGCTGGCGCATGCAGTCCTCGCCGCCGGTGGCCTACGAACCGGACCTGCGGTCGGGATTGCGCCGCATCGCGCTGTCGCTACCGGACGGCTACAACCCACGCACCCTGCAGCTGGCGCGGCAATGGCGGGCCGAGGCCGGACCGGACGACGGCGCGATCGTCCGCCGCGCGCTCGACTGGATCACCGCCGAATTCGCCTACACGCTGACCACCCCGCTTCCGGGCCGGCACGCAGTGGACGAGTTCCTGTTCGACCAGCAGGCCGGCTTCTGCGAGCACTATAGCTCGGCCTTCGTGGTGCTGATGCGTGGCGCCGGCATCCCGGCCCGCGTCGTCACCGGCTACGTCGGCGGCTACCGCAATCCGGTCGGCGACTATTGGTTGGTGCGCCGCTCCGATGCCCACGCCTGGGCCGAGGTCTGGCTCGAAGGCCGGGGCTGGGTCCGGGTCGACCCCACCGCGGCGGTCGCACCCGAACGGATCTACGACACCCTCGACGACCGCCGGCCCGGTGCCGGCCTGCTGGGCGACGTGTTCGGCGGCGGCACGCTGTTCGACTACACCGACTGGTTGCGCCGCGGCTGGAACGACTTCGTGCTTGGCTTCGATGCCGACCGGCAGGCGCGGATGCTCAGGCCGCTCGGCATCGACCGCCTCGACGGCGTCCGGCTGGGCCTGCTGTTCACCGTCGCCGCGCTACTGGCACTGCTTTGGATGATCTGGCTGAGCCGCCGCGGCGAGCGCCAGCCGGACCCGGTGCTGCGTGCCTGGCATGCGCTCGACCGACGCTACCGGCGGCTAGGCTTGGGGCGCGAGCCGCACGAATCCGCGCTGGACTGGGCCGAGCGGGTCCGCCAGGCGCGCCCGTCCGACGACGGCACGCTATTGGGACTCAGCCAACGTTTCAGCGATTGGCGCTACGCTGCCAGCCAGCCGGGGGCTGCCCAGGCGCGCCGATCGCTGATCCGCGACCTGCGTGCCCACCGCCCGCACTGACCGGTCCGGTGACCCGGACCCCAACGGAGCACACGATGAATAGCCTGATCCGCCCGACATCGAACCCGCTGCGCCTGGCCATGCTTGCGCTGGCCGCCGCGCTGCTGGCCGCCTGCGCCAGCCAGCCCAAGCCCCTGCAGGGCGAGTTCGCCCAGATCAGTCCACGCGACGCCATCGGCACCGACCGCACCGGTGCCGCGGTCCGCTGGGGCGGCCGCATCGTCGATGTCGAGCCACAGCCCAACCGCACCTGTTTCGAGATGATCTCCACCCGTCTCAACGCCTACGGCCGGCCGTACTGGGCGACCGACGACGTTGGCGGACGCTTCATCGCCTGCCGCGAGGGCTTCTACGACCCGGCGTTGTTCGAGAAGAACCGCGAAGTGACCTTCACCGGTCGCATCGACGGTTACGAGAACCGCCGCATCGGCGAATACGACTACCGCTTCCCGCGGGTGGCGGCCGACGTGGTCTACCTGTGGCCGGTGCGCGAGCGCGTGGACGTGGTCACGCGGCCGGCACCGTGGCCCTGGTGGGGCTGGTGGTGAGCTAGCGCACGAAAGCAAAACGCCCGGCTGGTCCGGGCGTTTTGCATGGTGCCGACGGTGAGGGTTACCCGGCGACGATGTTGACGATCTTGCCGGGCACCACGATCACCTTGCGCACCGCCAGGCCATCGAGGAACTTGGCGACGTTCGGCTCGGCCAGTGCCAGCCGCTCGGCCTCGGCCTTGTCCACGTTCACCGGCACCTCGATGGTGCCGCGCAACTTGCCGTTGACCTGCACCGCCAGCGTCACCGCGTCGCGCGCGAGCGCAGCCGGGTCGGCGACCGGGAACGGCACGTCCTCCAGCAGCGTTTCCGGGTGGCCCAGCGCCTGCCACAGCGCGTGGCTGACATGCGGGGTCACCGGGTTGAGCAGCAGCACCATCGCCTCCAGCGCCTCGTGCCGGACCGCGCGGCCCTGGTCGCTCATGTCGTCGAACTTCGCGACGTGGTTGAGCAGTTCCATCAGCGAGGCGATCGCGGTGTTGAACGCGTGGCGGCGTCCGTAGTCGTCGCCGACCTTCTGGATGGTCTCGTGCAACTGGCGGCGCAGCGTCTTCTGGGCGGCGTCCAGCGTTGCCGGATCGACCACCGGGTGGTCCGGCTGGACCGCGTGGGTGGTCACCTCGCGCCAGAAACGACGCAGGAACCGCGCCATGCCGTCCACGCCCGACTCGTGCCACTCCAGCGACTGCTCGGGCGGCGCGGCGAACATCGAGAACAGCCGCACGGTGTCGGCGCCGTACCGGCCGATCATCAACTGCGGGTCGACGCCGTTGTTCTTGGACTTGGACATCTTCTCGGTGCCGCCGATCACCACCGGCTGGCCGTCGGACTTCAGCGTCGCGCCGGTGATGCGGCCCTTCTCGTCGCGGGCGATCTCGACGTCGGCGGGGTTGATCCAGTCCTTCGTGCCCCCTTCGCCGTCACGGTAGAACGTGTCGGCGATGACCATGCCCTGGGTCAGCAGGTTGCGCGCCGGTTCGTCGCTCGACACCAGCCCCTGGTCGCGCAGGAGCTTGTGATAGAAGCGGAAGTACAGCAGGTGCAGGATCGCGTGCTCGATGCCGCCGATGTACTGGTCGACCGGCAGCCAGTGGTCGGCGCGGGCGTCGACCTGGGTCCCGGCGCCGGGCGAGGTGTAGCGCGCGTAGTACCAGCTGGACTCCATGAAGGTGTCGAAGGTGTCGGTCTCGCGCTCGGCGGCCGCGCCGCAGGTGGGGCAGGTGGTCCTGCGCCACTCCGGATCGGCCTTGATCGGCGATCCGGTGCCCATGAACTCGACGTCCTCGGGCAGCACCACCGGCAACTGCTCTTCCGGCACCGCCACGGCGCCGCAGGCATCGCAGTAGATCACCGGGATCGGGCAGCCCCAGTAGCGCTGGCGGCTGACGCCCCAGTCGCGCAGGCGGAAGTTGACCTTGCGCGCGCCCCGCCCTTCGGACTCGAAGCGCTGCGCCAGCGCGTCGAACGCCTGCTGGAAGTCCAGCCCGTCCAGCTCGCCGGAGTTCACCAGCCAGCCGCGATCGGTGTACGCGCCCTCCTCCTCGATGCGGCGCTGGAACTCCTGCACCACCTGTACGGCGGCGCCGGTGTCGTAGCTGTCGGTCGGTCGGGATTCGCCGAGCGCCGCGCCCATCGGGTCGGCGTGGTTGCCGAGATCGCTGCCGATTTCCCGCAGCGCATCGCGGACCGCGTCCGGCACGATCACCGTGCGCACCGGCAGGCGGTAGCGGGTGGCGAACTCCCAGTCGCGCTGGTCGTGGCCGGGTACCGCCATCACCGCGCCGGTGCCGTAGCCCATCAGCACGAAGTTGGCGACATAGACCGGTAGCTCCTCGCCGCTGACCGGATGCACCGCGCGCAGGCCGGTGTCCATGCCGCGCTTTTCCTGGGTCTCCAGCTCGGCCTCGGTGACGCCGCCCTTCCTGAGGTCGGCGATGAAGTCGGCCAGCTCCGGGTTACTCGCGGCGGCCCGCAGCGCCAGCGGATGCTCGGCGGCAATCGATATGAAGGTGACACCCATCAGGGTGTCGGGGCGGGTGGTGTAGACGGACAGCGGGTCGGTGGCGTTGCCGTCAGCGTCCCGCACGTCGAAGCGGATATCCAGTCCTTCCGAACGGCCGATCCAGTTGCGCTGCATGGTCTTGACCGCATCCGGCCAGCCGCCGAGCGTATCGAGGCCGTCGAGCAGTTCCTGGGCATACCCGGTGATGCGGAGGAACCACTGCGGGATCTCGCGTTTCTCCACCAGCGCGCCGGTGCGCCAGCCGCGGCCGTCGATCACCTGCTCGTTGGCCAGCACGGTCTGGTCGACCGGGTCCCAGTTGACCACCGAGTTCTTCCGGTAGGCCAGGCCCTGCTTCATCAGCCGCACGAACATGCGCTGTTCGTGCACGTAGTACGACGGCTGGCAGGTGGCGAACTCGCGCGACCAGTCGATCGCATAGCCCATCGCCTGCAACTGCGCCTTCATGTGGGCGATGTTGGCGTAGGTCCATTTCGCCGGCGCGGTGCGGTGCTTGATCGCGGCGTTCTCGGCCGGCAGCCCGAATGCGTCCCAGCCCATCGGCTGCAGCACGTTGTGGCCGGTCATCCGCTTGTAGCGACTGATCACGTCGCTGATCGTGTAGTTGCGCACGTGGCCCATGTGCAGCGCCCCGGACGGGTACGGCAGCATCGACAGGCAGTAGTACTTCGGCTTTGGCGACGATTCGTCCACTTCGAACGCACGGGTGGCGTTCCAGAAGCCCTGCGCGGCGGCCTCAACGGCTTGCGGGTCGAACGCCCGCGGATCGGTCTGGCTGGGGGCGGCGGAAGCTTCGGTGGGCACGGCGCGGGCACTTGGTCGAGGGGACCGGCAAGCCTACCGCAGGGCCTGCGGACCCGCCACGGCAGTCCTGGTGGCCCTGCTGCGGGATTTCCTGCGGCCCGACTACTGCCGGGGCCCAGGCAGGGGCGCGCGACCGGTCGAGGTTCCGCGTGGCATCCGCCCCGCCGCTATGATCGGGCGTCACCACACGGGTCCCACGCATGCGCGCACTGTTGCTGTTCGTGTTCCTCGCCCCGCTCGCGGCACCGGTTGCCGCGCAGTCGCCCGCCACCGCCGTCCACTGCGGCCAGCTGTTCGACAGCCGCAGCGGCAAGGTGCTCGGCCCGCACACGGTGCTGGTTCGCGATGGACGGATCGCGCAGGTCGTCAGCGGCGGGCATGCCGAAGTGGCGGGCGTACCGTCGATCGACCTGTCCGGCCACACCTGCACGCCCGGGTGGACCGACCTGCATGTGCACCTGGCCAGCCAGTCCAGTCCGGACAGTTACTCCGAAGGCTTCCGCCTGGACGAGGTCGACTACGCTTTCCGTGCCGTGGGCTACGCGAAAAAGACGCTGCTGGCCGGCTTCACCAGCGTGCGCGACCTCGGCGGCGAAGTGGCCCCGCACCTGCGCGATGCGATCAACCAGGGCCTGGTCGCCGGCCCGCGCATCTGGGCGGCGGGCAAGTCGATCGCGACCACCGGCGGCCACGCCGACCCCACCAACGGCTACAACTCCACGCTCTCGCACCTGCTCGGCCCGCCCGGCCCGACCGAGGGCGTCATCAACTCGGTGGACGACGCGCGCCAAGCCGTGCGCCAGCGCTACAAGGAAGGCAGCGACGTCATCAAGATCACCGCCACTGGCGGCGTGCTGTCGTACGCGAAATCCGGCGACGCCCCGCAGTTCACCGTCGACGAGGTCGCGGCGATCGTGGCGACCGCCCATGACTACGGCTACCGGGTGGCCGCCCACGCGCACGGCGAGGAAGGCATGCGCCGCGCGGTCGAGGCCGGCGTCACCAGCATCGAGCACGGCACCTACATGAGCGACGAGGTGATGGCGCTGATGAAGCGCAAGGGCACCTGGTACATCCCGACCGTGTACGCGGGCCGCTTCGTGGCCGACAAGGCCAAGGTCGACGGCTACTTCCCCGAGGTCGTCCGGCCCAAGGCCGCGCGCATCGGCGCCCTGATCCAGGACACGGCCGCTCGCGCCTACCGCGCCGGCGTGCCGATGGCGTTCGGCACCGACATGGGCGTGGGCCCACACGGCGACAACGCGCGCGAGTTCATCTATCTCGTGGAGGCCGGCATCCCGGCGGCCAAGGCCTTGCAGATGGCGACGATCGACGCCGCCCGGGTGCTGGGCGTCGACGACCAGGGCCGGATCGCGCCGGGCCAGCGCGCCGACATCGTCGCCGTGCCGGGCAACCCGGTCGACGACATCCAGGCGGTGCTCGCGGTCGAGTTCGTCATGAAGGACGGCGTGGTCTACCGGCAACCGGGCGCCGCGGTGCCGGGCGAGACCGACCGCGCCGGCCACTGAGGGCCGGGTTGCACGGGTGCGCGCGGGTTGGCTTGGAATGGCCGACCTCCGGCACCATGTCCGGTCGAGTCCAGAGGAGCCGCCATGACTGCCACCGCCACCCCGCACGTTTTCGACGCCACCACCGAAGCCTTCGAAGCCGACGTCCTGCAGAAATCGATGGCGACGCCGGTGCTGGTCGACTTCTGGGCCGAGTGGTGCGGGCCGTGCAAGCAGCTCGGCCCGGTGCTGGAGAAGCTTGCGGCGGAATACAACGGCGCGTTCGTGCTGGCCAAGGTCGATGTCGACAAGGAGCAGCAGCTGGCCGCGGCCTTCCAGGTCCGGTCGATCCCTACCGTGTTCCTGGTCAAGGACGGCCAGCCGCTCGACGGGTTCCCCGGCGTGCTGCCCGAAGGCCAGATCCGCGAGTTCCTGCGCCACCACGGGATCGAACCGGCGGCAGCGGCCGGGGAGGCCGCCGAGGTGCCTGCGGCGCCGCTGGACCCGGAGGCGGAGGTCGCACGCCTGCGCGGCGAGGTG
>NZ_JBJXHK010000056.1:0-15078 GCF_046638635.1 Lysobacter zhanggongensis | reverse complement strand
AGACGGCCACGCACGGCCAGCAGCGCCAGCGCGCCGCCATCCACCAGGTCGATCGCGCGGCGCAGCTCGGCCAGCGCAACACCCGCCGCAACACTCACCGGCGCGCGCGCCCCAGGGTCCAACCGGGTGGGTCACTGGCCGGGAAGCTGTCATCCAGCGCGGCGTCGATTGCCTGTTCGCGCCGTTCCCGTTCAACGGCCTGGGCGCACTGGCGCGCCTCGGCCTGTCCGGCCAGCAGACTGGTCGGAATGCCGGCCGCATGCATGGCCTCGAACATCGCCGGCTGGGCCAGCTCGAAATCACCGATCTCGAAGTCGCTGCTCATGTCGCACCCTCGGTTCCAGACAACGCCATCAGGCGCCCTGTCGGGTTCGTCGGCATTGACGTGGGTCAAGGGACGGAGGGCTGGCCGCCCGCGGATGGTGCTCGGGCCGGGTTCACCCGATACTGACCGCGCGCTGTACATGATCGACGGGCATCGCCCGCGGCCGCATCCGCGTTTTTTGATCCGGATCAGTACCGCGCAGCCGCAATGCGGCACTCTGCAAACTTGGCCGGGGCATCGGCCAAGCCATCCAAAAAAGGGGAAGTGCGCATGACCCGTCCCACACGCTACCTGGCCGCCGTACTGGCCATGGCCGGCCTGCTGCTTGCCGGTTGCGATCGCGACAACGCCAGCAACGCCGCCGACACCGACACCCCGCGCGCCAATGCCAGCGAAGGTGAAACCGGCGGCTCGCGCAAGGGCGACTTCGGCCCGCCGCAGGGCAAGCCGATCGACGCGGTGCTGACCAGCCCGCCGCTGGTGCCGCCTGCGACCGGCCGCGACTACCCGGCCAAGGTGGTGGTCTCGCTCGACGTGGTCGAGAAGGTCATGCCGATCTCCGAAGGCGTGGACTACACCTTCTGGACCTTCGGCGGCACCGTGCCCGGCAGCTTCATCCGCGTGCGCCAGGGCGACACGGTGGAATTCCACCTGCGCAACATGCCCGACAGCAAGATGCCCCACAACATCGACCTGCACGGCGTGACCGGCCCCGGCGGCGGCGCCACCTCAAGCTTCACCGCGCCGGGCCACGTCACCCGCTTCACCTTCAAGGCGCTCAACGCCGGCCTGTACGTCTACCACTGCGCGACCGCGCCGGTCGGCATGCACGTGGCCAACGGCATGTACGGCCTGATCCTGGTCGAGCCGCCGGAAGGCCTGCCGCCGGTCGACAAGGAGTACTACGTCATGCAGGGCGACTTCTACACCACCGGCAAGTACCGGGAGAAGGGCCTGCAGGGCTTCGACATGGAGAAGGCGATCGACGAGCACCCGACCTACGTGCTGTTCAACGGCTCGGAAGGCTCGCTGACCGGTGACAAGGTGCTGACCGCCAACACCGGCGAGAACGTGCGCCTGTACGTCGGCAACGGCGGCCCCAACCTGGTGTCGAGCTTCCACGTGATCGGCGAGATCTTCGACAAGGTCTGGTACGAAGGCGGCACCAAGTACCAGGAGAACGTGCAGACCACGCTGATCCCCTCGGGCGGTGCGGCGATGATGGAGTTCCACATGGAAGTGCCGGGCAGCTACGTGCTGGTCGACCACAGCCTGTTCCGCGCCTTCAACAAGGGCGCGCTGGGCATCCTCCAGGCCAGTGGCCCGGAGAACAAGGAGATCTACTCCGGCCTTGAAGTCGACGCGGTCTATATCGGCGACCGTGCGCAGGCCAACATGGAAGCGGTGACGGTGGCGGCCGAATCGGCCAGCACCGGCGACCTGACGGTCGAGCAGCAGGTCAAGGCCGGCGAGGCGCTGTTCCTGGGCACCTGCTCCACCTGCCACCAGGCCAACGGCGCGGGCATGGAAGGCGTGTTCCCGCCGCTGGCGAACTCCGACTACATCGCCAAGGATCCGAGCGCGCTGCCGCGCGTGATCCTGCACGGCCTGGAAGGCCCGGTGACGGTCAACGGCACCGACTACAACTCGATCATGCCGCCGATGAGCCAGTTGACCGACGACGAGGTCGCCAACATCTCGACCTACGTGCTCAACAGCTGGGGCAACCCGGGTGGCCGCGTGACCAAGGACGAGGCGGCCGCGATCCGCAAGGTCAAGCCGGCCAACGCGTCCGCCGGTCACTGACGTGACCCGGATGCTGGCAACCGCGCTCGCCTCCGCGCTGCTGCTCGCAACCCCCACCGCCGGCCTGGTCGCCGGCGGTGGGGACTACGCCACCGTTCCGGGCGGCAGCTTCCGCAGCACGCTCAACTACGAGGACGTCGTCGGCAACGTCGACGTCGCGCCCTTCGCGCTGATGAAGCGACCGGTGACCAACGGCGAGTTCCTGGCGTTCGTGAAGTCCAATCCACAGTGGCAGCGCGGCCGCGTGGCGACCGTAATGGCCGAGCCGCGGTACCTGTCGCATTGGGCGGGGCCGACCGACCTCGGGCAGGCCAACCCGGCGCAGCCGGTGGTCCAGGTCAGCTGGTTCGCCGCCTCGGCCTATTGCGAGGCCCAGGGCGCACGGCTGCCGACGTGGAACGAATGGGAGTACGCGGCCGCCGCCGACGAAACCCGTCGTGACGCGCGCAAGGACCCGGTGTGGCGCGAACGCATCCTGGCCTGGTACTCGCGCCCCTCCAACAGCGCCCTGCCCCGTGCCGGCCTGCAGACGCCCAACGTGTACGGCGTGCAGGACCTGCACGGTCTCGTGTGGGAATGGACAGACGATTTCTCCTCGCTGCTGGTCGACGCCGACAACCGCAACCAGGGTGACCCGGACAACGCCCGCTTCTGCGGCGCCGGCGCGCTGTCGATGGACGACCGCGACAACTATGCGGTGCTGATGCGGGTGGCGATGCTGTCATCGCTCAACGCCCCCGACACGACCGCCAACCTCGGCTTCCGTTGCGCCAGGGATTTGCCATGAACCGCCTGCTGATCGTCCTCCTCGCCGCCTGCACCATGCTGGTGGCGGGCCTCCCCGTGTCGGCCGCCGATACGCCGCCGCCGCGCGACTCGATCTACCAGCTGCCGGTGCAGCTGACCGACCAGGCCGGCGGCACCTACGGCTGGAAGACCCTGCGCGGCAAGCCGAGGCTGGTGGCGATGTTCTACACGTCGTGCCAGTACATCTGCCCGTTGATTGTCGACAGCGGCAAGGCGATCGAAAAGCAGCTGACCCCGGCCGAACTTAACCGGTTGGGCATCGTGCTGATCAGCATGGACCCTGCGCGCGACGATCCCGCCGCGCTGAAGAAGGTGGCGGACCAGCGCAAGCTCGATACCGCCCGCTGGACCCTCGCCAGCCCCAAGGCCGATGACGTGCGCGGCGTGGCCGGTGTGCTCGGTATCCGCTACCGTGCGCTGGCCGACGGCGAGTTCAACCACACCAGCGCGCTGGTACTGGTCGACGCCGAAGGCCGCATTCTCGCGCGGACCGAGCAGATGGGCACCCGGCCGGATCCGGAGTTCGTAGTCGCGGTGAAGCAGGCGCTGCGGTAGCGCGGTCGCTCTGCGGCGCCGACACAGCATGCAAACCCCGGGACGCCACGGCGTGGCGTCCGGGTAATCGCAGGCTCCCCGGCTAGAGACCCGGTTGCGCCGACGGTGACGTGGACGTCGTCGATGCGGTGGATGTCGAACGCACCCCCGCCGTGTCGTGGTCGTGCTCGCCCGCGGTCACTTCGCGACCGGTCTCGGCCACGGCGTCATAACCGCTCCGGGCGGCATGCTTGGCGTCATCGGCAAACCGGTCGCGCACCGGCCCGAGCAATTCGTCCTCCTTGCGCGTAGGCGGGAGCATCGCGCCGAGCAACGCCCCGGCCGCAATCGCCATCGCGCCGATCGCCATCGGGTTGTCGTCGAGCATGTGCTCGAAGCC
Source organism: Lysobacter zhanggongensis (assembly GCF_046638635.1). Lineage (NCBI taxonomy): Bacteria > Pseudomonadati > Pseudomonadota > Gammaproteobacteria > Lysobacterales > Lysobacteraceae > Lysobacter > Lysobacter zhanggongensis. The sequence goes on along the minus strand of NZ_JBJXHK010000056.1, from coordinate 11,206 downwards.
CTGCTTGCTACGGCGGGCGCGCGAGCGTGCCGAGTCCATCGCATGGTGGGCCGATTCGCCGACACGCTGCTTGGCCGAATGCATCTTGCCGGAAACCTGCTCGCGGGCCTGACCCACGCGCTCGCCGACGCCAGGCTTGTCCGAGGCGTTGGGGTCGGCGGCGCCGTCGTGGCTGCCCGCGTAGAGCCACGTGAGGCCGGCGACCGTGAGCAGCGTCGGCATCGGGTTGTCCTTTACCGTCCGGGCCAGGTTGCTGGCGAACTCGCGGCCATGGCCGTTTCCGAGCACGCGCTCGAACAACTCGCCCGGCGACAGCCGGTTCTCCAGCGCGTGGATGAGCTCGCCGATATGGTCGCGCTGCTGGTCGATCTCGTGCTCCAGCTGGGCGGGGTCCTTCCGGGACTGCGCCCGGACCGTGTCTGCGGTGTTCATGGGGTCCTCCCGCGGATGGTGTCCTTGTCCCGGCGAAGCGAACCGATCGTGCGGTCCGGCCGCAACGACTCGCTCTGCAGCTTTTTCTTGCCGGCCTGCACCATCGCGAAGCCGATCAGGGTCGCCACCGCGCCGACGATCAGTGCCGCCAGCCAGGGTGCAACCACGTTGCTGAGCGCATAAACGCCGGCCAGCAGCAACATGACGAAGCCACCCATCAGAACCGCGCCGCCGGTGGCGACCGATGCCATGCCGGCCTTGGTCTGCTGCATGTTCTCGCGCATCTCGCTCTTGGCCAGCGCGATCTCGTTGGTGAGCAGCGCCGGCACCTCACGCATGAGCTGCTTCAGCAGGGTGCCGACGGAGGGTTCGATATGTGGGGCGTCCGTGGAAGCGCCCGTGTAGGTTCCGGATGTCCCGGTGGGGTTGGGTTGCGCACTCATCAGTGGATTCCTCCTCTCGTGCCTTCGGGACGGGCCTGGCGGTCGCTGGCACCCGACGTGCCGCGGGCTTCCGTCGCGCCCGGGGCGCTGGTGTAGGTCGTGCCGCTGGCACTGGTCGCCTGGCGTGACCGGTTGGCCGTGTCGTCAACCGGGACCGGATAATCGTGGGCCGAGTACACGTCCTCGGTGTCCTGCCGCGCACGCCGCTTCTCGGAGGCCCGCGCGAAGCGCGCGAGGCCGAAACCAATGGCGACGCCGCCGGTCACGAACAGCGCCGGGTTGTCGCGGGCGAGCCGGCCGACGTCGCGCAGGACTTCGTCGCCGCTCTTTTCCCGCAGGGAGGTCGACAGGCGGGTCATGCTGTCGGCCAGGCTGGCGACGTACTCGGACAGATGGCCGATGTCGTCCTGCTGGAGCCGCGCGGCGGCCGCCTGGGTGCTGTCGGCCAGCGTGTCGACCTTGTCTGCGGCAGTGCGTCGCGCTTCGGCGACGCGTACCTTGCCTTCCGCCTTGGCCTGCTCGCCAAGCTCGTGTGCGGAGTGCTTGAGGTCGCTGTCGCCCGCATGCGCGGTACCGGACGGGGCGCCTGCGGCACCCGGCGTGTTGACGCCTTGGGGTTGTCGCGTGGATGGCGAGGGGGGTTGCTGGGATGTGCTCATGGGCCTCTCCTTTGGGGGATGGGCAGGCGGCCTGGCAACGGAGGTCCTCGCGTCATGCCGCACCGGAAGGTGGGCTTGCGGGGCGGGCGCTTCGACCGCGGACGCCGCCCTCGGACGAGGGTGCGGCGACCGGGGATATGCGGATACCGCATCGCCGGGCCTTGGCCCGCATCTTCGGCGGTAACGCGTTACCCGGCCGTATAAGAGGCGTCGTGACGACCCAACATGCCGGTCGCGCGCATTCAGCCGGCGTGCGCGGTGGCCAATCTCCCCAGCGTTGCAAGCGCCGCCTGCGTGCGCGCATCCAGGGGATGGCCGCAGTTGAGCCGCAGGCAATGGCCGAAGCCGCGGCTGGCCGAGAACATCGGACCGGGCGCGACGCTGATGCCCTGCGCGGCGGCCTGACGCTGGATCGCCAGCGCGTCGGTCCCGGCCGGGAGTTCCAGCCACAGGAAATACCCCCCTGCCGGCCGCGTCACCCGGGTGCCGCTCGGGAAGTACCGACCGACGGCGGCCAGGTATTCGGCCTGCTGCGCCGCTAGCGTCCTGCGCAGGCGCCGCAGGTGGCGGTCGAACCCGCCGCGCTCCAGGTAATGGGCGATCGCCATCTGCGAAGGCACGTTGGTGTTGAGGGTGGTGGTGAGCTTGTGCCGCGCGATCCGCCCGGCGAACCGCCCGCCGGCGACCCAGCCGATGCGGTGCCCCGGGGCCAGGCACTTGGAAAACGACGAGCAGTGCATCACCAATCCCTCGCGGTCGAACGCCTTGGCCGGCACCGGCCGCTCACTGCCGAAATACAGCTCGGCGTACACGTCGTCCTCGATCAGCGGGATCGCATGGCGGGCCAACAGTTCGACCAGCGCGCGCTTGCGCTCGGGCGGCATGCTGGCCCCCAGCGGGTTCTGGAAGGTGCCCATCACCCAGCAGGCCCTGGGCGCGTGGCGCGCAATGGCCGCCTCGACGGCATCCAGGTCGATGCCCTCGCGCGGATGGGTGGGCACCTCGATCGCGCGCAGGTTGCGCCGCTGCAGGATCTGTAGCGCCGCATAGAAGCACGGCGACTCCACCAGCACGGCGTCGCCGGGCGCGGTGACAACGCCGATCGCCAGGTTCAGCGCTTCCAGCGCGCCGTTGGTGACGACGATCGCATCCGCATCGACCTGCATCCCGCCCAGCAGGTAGCGCAACGCGATCTGACGACGCAGGCCGGCGTTGCCCGGCGTGAGGTCGTCGACCGTGCTCCAGGGATCCAGCTGCGGCGCGGTGGCGGCCAGCGCGCGGCCGAGGCGGTCGAGCGGGAACAGCAACGGGCTGGGGAACNGCGCAACGCGATCTGACGACGCAGGCCGGCGTTGCCCGGCGTGAGGTCGTCGACCGTGCTCCAGGGATCCAGCTGCGGCGCGGTGGCGGCCAGCGCGCGGCCGAGGCGGTCGAGCGGGAACAGCAACGGGCTGGGGAACGCCGATCCCAGCGGCACCACCTCGCGCGACATCGAGGCCTGCATGACCTCGAACACCAGGTCGCTGACATCGACGCTGCGCGACTCGCCGTCCGGGCGCGAGGCCTGCTCGGGCTCGGGCGGCTGGGCGCCGGCCGCGCGGGTGACGTAATAGCCCGAGCGCGGGCGCGACTCGACCAGGCCCCGGGCCTCCAGCAGGTAATAGGCCTGGAACACGGTCGAGGGGCTGACACCGCGCGCCGCGCTGGCCTGGCGGACCGACGGCAACCGGTCGCCGGGCTTGAGCAGGCGGCGCCGGATCGATTCAGCCACTTCCTGGGCAAGGGCTTCGTAGCGCTTCATGGGTGCGTCGGACGCGCCTGAACGGTCCCAACTGATATGGTTTTCTGACGGATTTCTGAGTCTAGGCCGGCTGATCCGGTCGTCCTATCCTGCCAGTCGCCCCAATGGATCACCCGCCCGCCGATGAACCCGCTGGTCGAACTGAACCTCGCACTCATCCTGTTCATTCCCTGGTACGCCATCCTGGCCGTGCTGTTCTGGCTGTTTCCCCGCCAGCCGCGCACCTTTGCCCGCAAGGCGTTCGATACCGCCAGTCTGGTGCTGGCCACGTCGCTATCGGCGCTGGGCATGTACTGGAGCATCGACACCGCCGACCCCCAGCACCACATGTGGCAGCAGGTCCTGGCCACCACGGTGTCGTACGGGGTGTTTCTGGGCGTGATGACGCTCGCGATGGTGGTGCGCTGGCGCTGGCTGCGCGTGCACGCGGCCGCCGCGCGCCCTGCCGCGCTGGCCGCGGGCGAGGCGGCGCGATGAAGACGCTGTTGATCCTCGGATTCCTCGGCCTGATCGTCTACAACCTGGGCGCCGGGCTGTACTACATGCTGGTCGACACCGGCCGCAGCAAGCGCACGGTCAACGCGCTGACCCGGCGCATCGTGCTTTCGATCGTGCTGGTCGGGCTGGTCGCGGCCGGGATCTTCACGGGCGTGATCGACGCGCACGGCGTCGGTGCCTGACTTTGCTTACCATGGACTCCAAACCTGTCCGCCACCCCCTCCGCTCCCGGTGAATTGATCTGGATCAAGCCGGCGGGCGATGGCGGCCGCGAAAATATCCTCGACCGTAAAACCAAGGCCCTCCCATGACTGCGTTTGAAAGCGCCACGAAGGTCGGTGCGTCGGCACCCACCGTCGCGGGCAACCACGTGCGCGATGCCGCGCATGCCTTCTACAACGACAAGGTGGTCCACCAGTTCATGGTGGCGACCATGTTCTGGGGCATTGCCGGAATGCTGGTCGGGGTGCTCATCGCGGCCCAGCTGTACTGGCCGGCGCTGAACTTCGACACCGCGTGGCTCAGCTACGGCCGGCTGCGGCCGCTGCACACCAACGGCGTGATCTTCGGCTTCGGCGGCACCGCCCTGATCGGCACCAGCCTGTACGTGGTGCAGCGCACCTGCCATGCGCGCCTCATCTCGGACCGCCTGTCGGCGTTCGTGTTCTGGGGCTGGCAGGCAGCGATGGTCGGCGCGCTGATCACCCTGCCGATGGGCCTGACCCAGGGCAAGGAATACGCCGAGCTGGAGTGGCCGCTCGACATCCTGATCGCGATCGTCTGGGTCGCCTACGGCTGGCTGTTCTTCGGCACCGTGACCAAGCGCAAGGTGAAGCACATCTATGTCGCTAACTGGTTCTACGGCGCCTTCATCATCGGCGTCGGCCTGCTGCACATCGTCAACAACCTGGCCATCCCGGCCGGCATGTGGAAGTCCTACCCGGTCTACAGCGGCGCGGTCGATGCGATGGCGCAGTGGTGGTACGGCCACAACGCGGTGGCGTTCCTGCTGACCGTCGGCTTCCTGGCGATGATGTACTACTTCGTGCCCAAGCAGGCGCAGCGGCCGATCTACTCGTACCGCCTGTCGATCGTGCACTTCTGGGCGCTGATCTCCATCTACATGTGGGCCGGCCCGCACCACCTGCACTACACCGCGCTGCCGGACTGGGCGCAGTCGGTCGGCATGGTCTTCTCGGTGATCCTGCTGGCGCCGTCCTGGGGTGGCGCGATGAACGGCATCCTCACGCTCTCGGGCGTGTGGCACAAGCTGCGCACCGACCCGATCCTGAAGTTCCTGATCGTGGCGATCAGCTTCTACATGATCGCGACCTTCGAAGGCCCGCTGCTGTCGATCAAGACGGTCAACTCGCTGAGCCACTACACCGACTGGACCGTCGGCCACGTGCACGCCGGCACCCTGGGCTGGGTGGCGATGATCACCGTCGGCTCGATCTATTCGCTGTACCCGCGGCTGGTCGGCGTGGAGAAGATGTTCTCGACCAAGTGGATCGACGCGCACTTCTGGGTCCACACACTGGGCGTGGTGTTCTACATCGTCTCGATGTGGATCGCCGGCATCACCCAGGGCCTGATGTGGCGTGCCACCAACGCCGACGGCACGCTGACCTACAGCTTCGTCGAGTCGCTGGTCGCGACCTACCCGTACTACCTGGGCCGCCTGCTCGGCGGGCTGATGATCGTCGCCGGCATGTGCCTGATGGCGTGGAACCTGTACCGCACGTGGCAGTCGGCCAAGGAGCCGGTGCTGAATCCGGTGCTGGCACCGCACCCCGAGTCGGCGCGGGCCTGAGGAAAGACAGATGGCATTCGGACACGAAAAAATCGAGAAGAACATCGGCCTGATGGCCGTCCTGGTCGCGGTGGCGGTATCGCTGGGCGGCCTGGCGGAGATCGTCCCGCTGATGTACCAGGCCGAGGCGATCAAGCCGCTGCCGGGCGTCAAGCCGTACCCGGCGCTGGAGCTTGCCGGGCGCGACATCTACGTACGCGAGGGCTGCTACAACTGCCATTCGCAGATGGTCCGCACCCTGCGCTTCGAAACCGAGCGTTACGGCCACTATTCGCTCGCCGGCGAGTCGGTCTACGACCGGCCGTTCCAGTGGGGTTCCAAGCGCACCGGGCCTGACCTGGCCCGCGTGGGCGGCCGCTATTCCGACGACTGGCACCGGGTCCACCTGGTCGACCCGCGCGCGGTCGTCCCGGAGTCCAACATGCCGGCCTTCCCGTGGCTGCAGGAAACCGCGGTCGACGCGGCGCAGGTCACCGTGAGCATGAAGGCGCTGCAGCGCCTGGGCGATCCGTACTCGGACGAGGAAATCGCCAGCGCCGCCGGCGATGTCGCCGGCAAGACCGAACTCGATGCCGTGGTCGCCTACCTGCAGGCGCTCGGCAAGCACGCACCGCGCGGGGGCTGAACCATGTTGTCGGGAATCATCACGATCGTACTGACGCTGCTGTTCGTGGCCATCTGGGCCTGGGCCTGGCAGCCGCGCCACAAGCAGAGCTTCGAGGAGACTGCGCGGCTGGCGCTGGACGACGCGCCGGACGCGGGTGAGCGGGAGTCGCGCGCATGAGCATGGGATGGAACTGGTTCGTCGCCGCGCTGGCGGCGCTCAACATCCTTGGCGTGGCCTGGCTGCTGTGGTGGACGGCCAAGCGCCGCCCGGGCGATCCCAAGCCCGAGGAGACCAGCCACTACTGGGACGAGAACATCACCGAATACAACAAGCCGATGCCGCGCTGGTGGATCAACGGCTTCTACATCGCGATCGCGTTCGGCATCGGCTACCTGGTCTGGTACGGCGGCCTGGGCACGATCCCGGGTACCAGCGACTGGAGTTCGGCGCGCGAACACGCGCTCGACAAGGCCGCCGCCGACGCACGCCTGGAAGAGACGTTCGCGCCCTACCGCAACGCGTCGCTGCCGGCCCTGGCGGCCGACGAGACCGCATTGCAGCTGGGCCGCTCGATCTTCTCCAACACCTGCGCCACCTGCCATGGCTCCTCGGCGCAGGGCGCGATCGGCTACCCCAACCTGGCCGACGACATCTGGCACTGGGGCGGCGAGCCCGAGCAGGTCCTGCAGACGGTGCTCGATGGTCGCGACGGCATCATGCCCGAGTGGGGCACGGTGTTGACCGGCATGGGCGGCGAGCACGCGATCGACTACGTCATCGCCTATGTCCGCACCCTTGCACGCCCGGGCCAGTCGCTCGGCAACGACTACATGGCCGCGCGCGGCAAGACGCTGTACGACGGCGTCTGCGTCGCCTGCCACGGGGTCGACGGCAAGGGCAACCAGGCGATGGGCGCGCCGGACCTGACCGATGCGTACTGGATGTACGGCAGCAGCAAGGCCAGCCTGCACGAGACCATCGCCAACGGCCGCCACGGCGTCATGCCGGCCCACCGCGAGCTGCTGGGCGAGACTCGCGCACGGCTGGTGGCGGCCTACGTCTGGTCGCTGTCCAACCCGGCCGGCGCCGGCGGCAGCCCGGCGACCAGCGCCGCGGCGGCGGAGCCTGCCCGTTGAGTGTCCACGTGCCACCGCCGTTCGACCATCCGCCGCGCCCGATGGCGCAGCGGCTTGGCGCGATCCTGTGGCCGAGCTTCTTCGCCGCCGGCGTGGCGACGATGGTGTTCTTCGCCTTCGTCGACCCGCTGGCACTGCGTGACATGACCTTCCCGGAAGTCGCGATCACCCGTTCGATGGGCTACACGATCGGCTTCTTCATGTTCTGGCTGGCGACCGCGTCGGCCAGCCTGTTCACCTGGTTGCTGCTGCGCCCGGCGAGCCGTTTCAACAAATCATTGCCACTGGAGTAATCCCCCCGCGGTGAGCAAGAAGATCGACATCGAGCTGCTGGGTCAAAGCGACACCCCCGGCGGCGACTCGCTTTACGTCAGCGAACGCAAGGTCTACCCCCGCGACGTGTCCGGCCGCTTCGACCGGCTGCGCAAGGTGGCCGTGTTCTGGCTGCTGGGCATGTACTACCTGTTCCCATGGCTGAAGTGGGACGGGCGCCAGGCGGTGCTGTTCGACCTGCCGGCGCGCAAGTTCCACGTCTTCGGCCTGACCTTCTGGCCGCAGGACTTCAGCCTGCTGGCCGTGCTGCTGATCATCCTGGCGCTGACGCTGTTCTTCGTGACCGCGCTGGCCGGACGGCTGTGGTGCGGCTATGCCTGCCCGCAGACGGTCTGGACCGAGGTGTTCCTGTGGATGGAACGCTGGACCGAGGGCGACCGGCCCAAGCGGATGAAGCTCGACGCCGGCCCGTGGACCCGCGAGAAGGTGCTTCGCAAGGGTGCCAAGCACGTGCTGTGGCTGGTCTTCGCGCTGTGGACGGGCTTCACCTTCGTCGGCTTCTTTACCCCCATCACCGGGCTCGGCGCGCGGCTGTGGCCGTTCGACTGGAATGGCTGGGAGATCTTCTGGGTGCTGTTCTACGCGTTGGCCACCTGGGGCAACGCCGGCTTCCTGCGCGAGCAGGTGTGCAAGTACATGTGCCCGTACGCGCGCTTCCAGAGCGCGATGTTCGACCGCAACACGCTGATCATCGCCTATGACCCGATGCGCGGCGAACCGCGCGGCCCGCGCAAGCGTGGCCTGCCGAGCGTGCTGGAGCGGGCGCGCGGCCTGCTGGACGTGCGCAGCGCCTATGACTACGTGTTCCGCGCCAGCCGCCACCCGAGCGCGGCGCAGAACCGGCTGCAGGCGGCCGGCACGATCACCTTCGACGCCGGTGCCGAGGCCGCCCCGCTGCCCAGGTTCGCACCCGAGGAACTCGGCGACTGCATCGACTGCACGATGTGCGTGCAGGTATGCCCGGTCGGCATCGACATCCGCAACGGCCTGCAGTACGAGTGCATCGCCTGTGGCGCCTGCATCGACGCCTGCGACGACGTGATGGACAAGATGGGCTATCCGCACGGCCTGATCCGCTACTCCACCCAGAACGCGATCGACGGCAAGCCGAGCCGGGTGTTGCGTCCGCGCATGTTCATCTATGGCGCGCTGTTGCTCGTGCTGGTGGCCGGCTGGGCCTGGGGCATCGCCGCGCGCAGCCCGCTGATCGTCGACGTGCTGCGCGACCGCAATGCGCTGTACCGGGTGGTCGAGGACGGCGTGGACAACGGCTATACGATCAAGCTCGTCAACAAGTCGCAGACGGCACAGGTGTATACGGTCGAACTGCAGGCCGACCCGGCGATCACGCTGCGTGGTGGCACGCGCACGGTCGAGGCCGCCGCCGGCGACGTGCTGTCGATCCCGGTGGAGCTCACCGCGCCGGCGACGGTGACCGGCCGCCACAAAGTCGGCTTCGTGGTCGAGTCGACCGACGGCTCGGTGCGCGAAGTCGCCGACAGCACCTTTTTCGGACCCATGTGATGACCCGCGAACCGAACACGCCCCGCACCGAGCCAACCGGCGAAGCCCCGTCCTCGCCGTGGCGGCAGCCGGTGGTGTGGCTGGTGATCGCGCTGGTGGCCGCGGCCGTCGTGGGCGGCATCAGCATGGTGGTCATCGCCAGTGGCGATGGCAGCACCGATGCGGTGCCCGACCAGGTGAGCCGCACCGCCCAGGTCCAGACCGCCGACCTCGGACCGGACGCGCTGGCGCAGGAGCGCAAGCTCAGCGCGATCGTGCGTATCGACGCCGAGCTGGGCATCGTCGAGGTACTGCCGGTCAGCGGCGACTTCGAGCGGTCCGCGCCATTGCGGCTGGACCTGCTGCACCCCACCCTCGCCGGCCAGGACCGCGTGCTCGAACTGCCGCCGACCGACACCGGTTGGCGGGTCGAGGCCGAAGTCACCGGCGACCACGACTGGAACGTGCGACTGGGCCCCGCCGACGGCCAGTGGCGGCTGCAGGGCCGCCTGCCCGGTGGCCAGCAGGCCGCGAGCCTGCGTCCGGCGCTGCAGGCGCCGTAGGTGATGGTCCGGTGGTCTCCCTGACCGATTCGATGGCGGACGCCGGTGGCACCCGTATGCCGGCAACGAGGACAGCAATCGCGGACGGCTTCTGCCACCACTGCGGCGAGGAGCTGCCGTCCGCTCCGGTGCGTGTCATGTTCGAGGGCGAGCCGCGCGGCTTCTGCTGCGAGGGCTGCGCCGCCGCGGCCCAATGGATCGATGATGCCGACCTGGGCGACTACTACCGCCTGCGCAGTGAACGCGCGACCCGGGTCGGCACCGAGCCGGTGGACCTGGCGGTCTGGGATCGCGATGAGTTGCTCGCCGAGCACGCCCACGACGTCGACGGCGGGCGCGAAATCACCCTGCTGACCGACGGCATGCGCTGCGCGGCCTGCGCGTGGCTGATAGACCGCGCGCTCGCACGCCAGCCCGGCGTGCTCGAAGCGAGCGCCAACGCCGTGACCGGCCGGATCCGGCTGGCCTGGGATCCCGCCGGCACCGCCCTTTCGGGCGTGCTGCGGCAACTGGTCACCCTGGGTTACCGGCCCTACCTCGCCGGCGGCCAGGCGCGCGAGGCAGAGCGCCGGCGCGAGCGCAACCGCGACCTAATCCGCATCGGCATCGCCGGCCTGGGTTCTATGCAGGCGATGATGCTGGCCGAGGCGCTGTACCTGGACTTCGGCAACACCATGCCGTTGCCCACGCGCGACTTTTTCCGCTGGATCACCTTCCTGGTCTCCACGCCGGTCGTGTTCTACGCCGGCTGGCCGTTCATCGAGGGTGCCTGGCGCGAGCTTCGCCAGCGCCGGCTCGGGATGGACCTGCTGATCGCCGGTTCGACCCTGCTGGCATGGGGCGCGAGCGTGTTCGAGACCATGCGCGGCGGCGACCATGTCTGGTACGACGCCGCGGTGATGTTCGTGTTCCTGCTGCTGGCCGCGCGCATGCTGGAAAAGCGCGCGCGGGGGATCGCCAGCGCGCAGGTCGATGCCCTCGGCCGCGCACGGCCGGCGTTCGCCACGCGCGAGCGAAGCGACGGCAGCCGCGAGTCGGTGCCGCTGGCCGCGTTGGCGGTCGGCGATGTCGCCTGCGTCGCGGTGGGCGAGGTGGTGCCGGCCGACGGCGAGCTGCTGGTGGCTGCGCGGTTCGAGGAAGCACTGCTGACCGGCGAGCCGCACCCGGTGGCCAAGGACATCGGCGCGCCGGTGTATGCCGGCACGGTCTGTCGCGAGCAGCCGGCCCGCCTGCGGGTCACCGGGACAGGCAGCGGGACACGGCTGTCGCAGCTCACCCGGCTGGTCGAGCGCGCCCAGTCCGAGCGTCCGTCGCTGGCGATCGCGGCCGACCGGGTCGCGCACCGCTTCGTCGCCGGCCTGCTGCTGGCGACGCTGGCGGTGTTCATCGGCTGGCGCATCCATGACCCCTCGCGCGCA
>NZ_JBJXHK010000055.1:11485-15281 GCF_046638635.1 Lysobacter zhanggongensis | reverse complement strand
AACGACGTCGACACCTTCGGCGCGCGGCTGGCGGGCACTGCCGCGGCCGCAGGTACCCGCCACACGGACGTCGCATCCGCCCTGGCCAGCGTGCTGGCGGACAGCGCGCCCGGCGACCGCATCCTCGTATTCGGCTCGTTCCACACCGCCGCGGCGGCGCTGGCGTCGTTGGGCTGAGCAACCCGTCAGTCCCCGGGCCTGAACGACGCGCCCGCCGCTTCGCACGCCACGGCGGTGGGCCGCCGGACCACGGGTATAATTCGCCGGCATCCTTTCCAGGCCTGCGAGCACCGATGGAACCTGCCCTGAAACAGCGCCTGATCGGCGCCGCCGTGCTGGTCGCGATCGCAGTGATCTTCCTGCCGATGCTGATCAAGGGGCCGGCGCCGGAAAGCGGCATCTCCGACGTCCCGCTCGACATCCCGGACACCCCGCAGGGCCAGTTCGAGACCCGTGAACTGCCGCTCGTGACGCCGTCGGCGCGCGCCGGTGGCAGCGTGACCGGGATGGAACCCGAGCCGGTGGAAGGCGGGCTGCCGACGGTCGATACCCGCGCGGGCAGCGGGATGTTCCCCGCCGCCACCGCAGGCGGCGGCTACGCGGTCAGTTTCGGCAGCTACGCGACCGCCGCGGACGCGCAGCGCGTGGTCGATGCGCTGCTGGCATCGCAGTTGCCCGGCTACCAGGAAACCGCCATGCACGACGGCCGCACGCTGCACCGCGTGCGCATCGGTCCGTTCGATACGCGCGCCACCGCCGAGGCTGCGCGCCTGCGCGCCGCCCATGTACGCGACGATGTCGGGTCGCGGGTGCTGGCGATTGACGGCGGTGAAGACCACGAAGAAGTGGCCGGCACGCCGACGTCGACCGCGGTGCCCGCGCCGGATCCGGCACCTGCCNGCCGCCCATGTACGCGACGATGTCGGGTCGCGGGTGCTGGCGATTGACGGCGGTGAAGACCACGAAGAAGTGGCCGGCACGCCGACGTCGACCGCGGTGCCCGCGCCGGATCCGGCACCTGCCGAAACCACGGCGCTGCCGGAAACCCCGGCCAAGCCCGTCGCCAAGGCGCCCGAGCCCAAACCCGAGCCTGCAGTTGCGCCGGCAGCACCGAAGCCTCCGCCGGCCTCCACGCCTGCGCCGCCGCCGGCGGCCGCCGGGGTCGGGTTCGCCGTCCAGCTGGGTGCCTTCAGCAATGTGGCCGACGCCAACGCGCTGCGTGACCGCGCGCGCGCCGCCGGGCTGAGTGCGTTCGTGCAGTCGGTGCAGACCGACAAGGGCACGTTGACCCGGGTCCAGGTCGGTCCGGTCGCCGACCGCGACGCCGCCGAGCGACTCAAGGCGCAGGTGGCCGCGAAGCTCGGCATCAACGGCTTCGTCCACGCGCACCCGTGAGGCCCGGCGCGCCAGCACCATGAGCGCGGTCGACTGGGTCCTGCTGGCGGTTGTCGTGGTCTCGGCGGTGTTCGGGCTGATACGCGGCTTCGTCGGCGTGCTCGCCTCGCTGGCCGCGTGGGTGCTGGCGGCATGGGCGGCGTTCCGCTTCGGCGGCGACGTCGGATTGATGATGGCCGCCGATGGCGAGCCGAGCGCGACCCAGTTGCTGGGCGGTTACGCGCTGGCGTTCATCGCGGTGTTGCTGGCGGTTGGCGTGGTCGGCTGGCTGGTGCACAAGCTGGTACAGACGGTGGGGTTGTCCGGCCTGGACCGGATGCTCGGCCTGCTGCTCGGCGCGGCCCGCGGCGCGTTCGTGGCTTGCGCACTGGTGCTGCTGCTCGGGCTAACGGCGGTGCCCCGCACGCCGGAGTGGCGCGCCTCGCCGGTGGTGCCGGTGCTCGTGCCCGGGGCGCAGTGGCTCAGCGCGTGGCTGCCCGGCTGGGTCGCGCAGCGGGTCGATTTCCGGGGCGAGTCGGCCGGTCCGGCGCTGGTCTCGCCGGCGGGTGCGGCGGCGCTTCCGCTGCCGGTCGACCTCCCGGCCGGATTCGGGACGGCGGCCACCGATGTCCTGCTCGAGCGCATGCAGGCGATCCAGCAACCGGGCATGCAGGACACCGCCTCCGGCGACGCCGGCCTGCTTCCGCAGGGCGCCGACCCGTCCGTTCCACCGTCTTCACCGCAACAACCCTCCAACCCAGGATCCTGAAACCATGTGCGGCATCATCGGAATCGTCGGCCACAACGACGTCGCGGCCCAGCTCTACGACGGCCTGACGGTGCTGCAGCACCGGGGCCAGGACGCGGCAGGCATCGCCACCGCACACGGCAGCCGGCTGCTGGTGCACAAAGGCAATGGCCTGGTCAGCGACGTGTTCGACGCCGACTCGATGCGCCTGCTGCGCGGCGGCATCGGCATCGGCCACTGCCGTTATCCGACCGCCGGCAGCGAGGGTGACGACGAGGCCCAGCCGTTCTACGTCAACTCGCCGTTCGGCATCGCCCTGGCGCACAACGGCAACCTGATCAACACCGACGCGCTGCGCCGCGAGGTGTTCGAACAGGACCGTCGCAACGTCAACACCGACTCCGACTCGGAAGTCCTGCTCAACGTGTTCGCGCACGAGCTGGATGCGCAGAAGGCATTGACGCCCGAGGCCGCATTCAAGGCGGTCGAGCGCGTGCACAAGCGGTGCGTCGGCGGCTATGCGGTGGTCGCCACCGTGCTCGGCCTGGGGCTGGTGGCGTTCCGCGACCCCAACGGCATCCGCCCGCTGGTGCTCGGCAAGCGCACCACCGCCGGCGGCGACGAGTACGCGGTCGCGTCGGAGTCGGTCGCGTTCGACCTGCTGGGTTTCCAGCGCGTGCGCGACGTGAACCCGGGCGAGGGCATCGTGGTGACCGCCGACGGCCAGCTGCACGCGCGCCAGTGCGTGGAGCCGGGCAAGCACACGCCGTGCATGTTCGAGTACGTGTACTTCGCGCGGCCCGACTCGATGATCGACGATATCTCGGTCCACAAGGCGCGCATGCGCATGGGCCAGACGCTTGGCGAGAAGATCCTGCGCCTGCGCCCGGACCACGACATCGACACCGTGATCCCGATCCCCGACTCCTCGCGCGACGCCGCGCTGGAGGTGGCCAACGTGCTCGGGGTGAAGTACCGCGAGGGTTTCATCAAGAACCGGTACGTCGGTCGCACATTCATCATGCCGGGGCAGGGCGAACGCGCGAAGTCGGTGCGCCGCAAGCTCAATCCGATCCCGCTGGAGTTCCGCAACCGCGTGGTGCTGCTGGTCGACGACTCGATCGTGCGTGGCACCACCTCGCGCCAGATCGTGCAGATGGCGCGCGATGCCGGCGCCCGCAAGGTCTACCTCGCCTCGGCGGCGCCGCCGGTGCGGCACCCCAACATCTACGGCATCGACATGCCCACCCGCGAGGAGCTGATCGCCTACAACCGCACCGAACAGGAAGTCCAGGAGCTGCTGGGCTGCGACTGGCTCGTGTACCAGGACCTGGATGCGCTCGAGCATGCGGTGTCGGGGCCCAAGCACCGGATCGAGCACTTCGACTCGTCCTGCTTCAACGGTGAGTACGTCACCGGCACCGAAGCCGACTACTTCGAGCACATCAAGCGGTTGCGCTCCGACGACGCCAAGACCACCCGCCGCGGCGGGTGAGCGGGGACGTGCCGGGCTCGCTGTTCGACGCCGCTCGCGGCTGCCTCGACGCCGCCACGCCTGAGGCGAAGGTAGCGGCCACCTTCGAGGCGGCGGCGGCGTTCGAACGCGGCGAGTTGGCGGTGCCCGGCGACGCCGCGCCGCCGGAGCCGATTCGCATGCCCGGGCGCCCGCCGCGG
>NZ_JBJXHK010000055.1:0-11349 GCF_046638635.1 Lysobacter zhanggongensis | reverse complement strand
GCCCGGGCGCCCGCCGCGGCCGCGGCTGGTCCATCCACGCGACTTGCCCCGGCGTGGCCTGGGCACTGATGCGGGCCGCGCGGCCTTCATACATGCGATCGCCCACATCGAGTTCAATGCGATCGACCTGGCCTGGGATGCGGTCTACCGCTTCCGTGGCCTGCCGCCGGCCTTCTACGCCGACTGGGTGTCCTGCGCGAACGACGAAGCCCGCCACTTCACCCTGCTAAGGGCGCGGCTGCTGGACCTGGGCCACGACTACGGCGACTTCGACGCCCACAACGGTCTGTGGGAAATGGCCGAGAAGACCGCACATGACGGCCTGGCGCGGATGGCGCTGGTGCCGCGCGTGCTCGAGGCCCGCGGGCTCGACGTGACCCCCGGCATGATCGATCGCCTGCGCGGGCTCGGCGATGCGGAAACGGTGCGGATCCTGGAAACGATCCTGCGCGAGGAGGTGGCCCACGTCGCTGCCGGGTCGCGCTGGTTCCGCTGGTACTGCGAGCGGGAAGGCAAGGCGCCGGGGCCGACGTTCCGTGCATTGCTGGCCGACTACGCGCGCGCGGTGCTGCACGGCCCATTCAACTTCGATGCCCGCGCGGCCGCCGGGTTCGACGAGGACGAGCTGGCGATGCTGCGCGAGGCCGCCGCACTCACGGGGCGCTGACCGCCCGCGCGTCACGCTCGCGCCGTCGCCCACCGGGATGCCGCCATGACCGCTCCACGACTGTTTGCTGCGCTGGCCCTGGTCGGCCTGCTTGCCGCCTGTACTGCCGAGGAGACGGCCGACCCGCAGGACGGTGCCACCGCGCCAGACACCACGGCGAGTCCCGCCCCGGTGGATGCGTCGGCGCCGCCGGCCACGACCGCCAACTCCCCGATGGTCGACGTCACTGCGTTCATCGCCGGTGGCAACGAGCCGTTCTGGTCGGTCGAGGTCGACGGCGATGCGCTGATCTACAGCACGCCGGAGCAGATGCCCGGCCTGGTACTGCAGGCCACGCGTGAGGCGCGCGACGGCAATGTCGTCTACCGCGGCGAGCACGACGGCCGGGAGTTCGAGCTCGAGCTGCGCGACCAGCCCTGCCAGGACTCGATGTCGGGCTGGCGGCATGACTTCACCGCCCGGTTCGACTGGGGCGCCACCAGCATGACCGGCTGCGCGCGCCGCACCGGTGACCCGGTCGGCGAAGCACCCGATGCGGCAGGCTAGATCAGCGCTTCGAGGCGTTCGCCAGCCGCGTCCACCCGCAACACCGAACCCTGCTCGTACCAGTCGCCGAGCACGATGCGGCGGCGCGCGCGTCCGGTGACATCCACCTGGTGCATGGCGGGACGGTGGGTGTGGCCGTGGATCATCGTGTCGACCCCGAACCGCGCGAACACGCCCGCGACCTCGTCGGGTGCGACGTCGGTGATGGTCTCCATCGTTCCCTGCGACGACAGCCCCGACTGGTGCGCCTTGCTGGCCGCGCGGGCCTGCTGCGCGAACGCGAGCCTTGCCGCGAGCGGCTGCGCCAGGAACTGCCGCTGCCAGGTCGGGTTGCGGGTCTGCGCACGGAACTGCTGGTAGGCGACATCGCCGGTACACAGGGTGTCGCCGTGCAGGAGCAGAGTGGGGCGGCCGTACAGGCACACCACCGACGGATCGGTCAGGATCGCCATGCCGGCGCGTCGCGCAAAGTCATGCCCGAGCAGGAAATCGCGGTTGCCGTGCATGAACGACACCGGCGTGCCGGCAGCCGACACCGCGCGCAGCGCCTCGGCGACCAACGTGCCGGTGTCGGAGGGATCATCGTCGCCGACCCAGGCCTCGAACAGATCACCGAGGATGTACAGCGCGTCGGCACCCCGGGCCTCGTTTCGCAGGAAGCGACCGAACAGCTCGGTGATTTCCGGCCGCTCGGCGTCGAGGTGGAGGTCGGCGATGAAAAGCGTGGTCATCGCGGCATTGTAAGGGTGCCGCGCGCGGGCCCCGGGGCGACCGGCTAAAATCGGCGGCTCGCCTGTCCCGAGCACGATCGCATGACCTGCCGCACCCGCTTCGCCCCCAGCCCCACCGGTTACCTGCACATCGGCGGCGCGCGCACCGCGCTGTACTGCTGGCTGGAGGCGCGTCGCCGCGGCGGCCAGTTCATCCTGCGCATCGAGGACACCGACCGCGAGCGCAGCACCCAGGCCGCGATCGACGCGATCCTGCAGGCGATGGAGTGGCTCGGGCTCGACTACGACGAAGGCCCGGTCTACCAGACCCATCGCCTGGACCGCTACCGCGAGGTCGCCGAGCAACTTGTTGCGTCCGGCCATGCGTACTACGCGTACGAGACCAAGGACGAGCTGGAGGCGATGCGCGAAGCCGCGATGGCCGCCGGTGACAAGCCGCGCTACAGCGGTGCCGCGCGCGACGCCGCACTGCCGTACCGCGACGATCCGAACCGGGTCATCCGCTTCCGCAACCCGCTCGACGGCGTGGTCGCGTGGGACGACAAGGTCAAGGGCCGCATCGAGATCGCCAACAGCGAGCTGGACGACCTGGTGATCTTCCGCTCCGACGGCTACGCGACCTACAACTTCGCGGTGGTGGTCGACGACATCGACATGGGCATCACCGACGTCGTCCGTGGCGACGACCATGTCAACAACACGCCGCGCCAGATCAACATCTACCAGGCGCTCGGCGCCGCGGTCCCGCATTTCGCGCACCTGCCGATGATCCTCGATCCCGACGGTGCGAAATTGTCCAAGCGCACCGGGGCGGCCGACGTCATGCAGTACCGCGACGCCGGTTACCTGCCGCACGCGCTGCTGAACTACCTGGTCCGGCTGGGCTGGTCGCACGGCGACCAGGAGATCTTCTCGATCGACGAGATGAAATCGCTGTTCGATCTGAAGGACGTCAACGCCAAGGCCTCGCGGCTGGACCCGGCCAAGCTCGGCTGGCTCAACCAGCAGTACCTCAAGGCCGACGAGCCGGCCGCCGTGGCCGCACACCTGGAATGGCACCTGCGCGACGCCGGCTACGACCTCGCCAACGGCCCGGCCGCTGCCGACATCGTGCTGGCCCTGCGCGACCGCGTGCAGACGCTGAAGGAAATGGCCGAGCGCGCCGCCGTGTGGTTCGGCCCGCTCACGCAGTACGACGAGGCGGCGGTGGCGAAGCACCTCAAGCCCGCCGCCCGTGCCCCGCTGGCCGATGCGCGCGAGCGCCTGGCCGCGTTGCCACAATGGACCACCGACGCGATTAACGCCGCGCTGCACGAGACCGCCGCCGCGCTGGAACTGGGCATGGGCAAGGTCGCCCAGCCGATGCGGGTGGCGATCACCGGCACGCAAGTGAGCCCGGACATCTCGCACACGGTCTACCTCGCCGGTCGCGACGAAGCGCTGCGGCGGATCGATGCCGCCCTTGCAAAAGTGCCGGCGGGCGACTAGATCGGGGACATGGGCCACCACCACGCCTGCACCGACCCCCAGCACCACGTCGACGACGCCGAAGGTTTCGTCAGCGAGGTGGAGCGGGTGTGCGAGGCGCGCGGGCTGCGGCTGACCCCGATCCGCGCGCACGCGTTGCGCCTGATCGCCGCCGCCGACCGCCCGGTGAAGGCCTACGAACTGCTCGACCTGATGAAGGAGACCCACGGTGCCGCGGCGCCGCCGACGGTCTACCGCGCGCTCGAGTTCCTGCTCGAGCACGGCTTCATCCACAAGCTCTCGTCCATCAACGCCTTCGTCGGTTGCCACCACCCGGGCGGCGAACAGCACGCGGTGCCGTTCCTCATCTGCGACCGCTGCAACCTGGCCACCGAGCTGGAGGATGAGCAGATCGTGGATGCGCTCGACCGCCGCGCCCGCGCGCTGGGCTTCCTGCCGCAGGCGCAGACGCTGGAGGTGCACGGCTTGTGCGCCGACTGCGCCAGGGCGCAGGCCAGCAGCTAGAAGAACGCGCGCACGCCGAATTCGATGCCGCGCCCCGGCAGCGGCGCGAGTTCCTTCAGGAACGACGTGTGCGGCCGCGCTTCCTCGTCGAGCAGGTTGCTCCCGTCCACGAAGACTTCCCACGCGTTGCCGCCGCGGGTGTCGGCATGCCACGCCAGGTGTGCGTCGACCAGCGTATAGCCCGGCGTGGCGGCCTCGTGTTCGGCCACGTCGTCCTGCTCCATGTAGCGCACCGCGCCCAGCGATGCGCGCCAGGGCCCGGCCTCCCAGCGCAGTTCGGCGCCGGCGCGGGCCGGGGCGATGCGCGGCAGGTGGCCGTCGTTGGCCAGGCTCGCGGTGTGGTGGTGGGCATGGTCGCCGTGCGGCATCGCCAGCGCGACCTCGCGGCGCCCGCGACCGTCAAGTTCGGCCCGCACGACGTCGCCGAACACGCGCATCGCCCATGCGCCGCTGGCATTGTCGACGAAGGTCCAGTCCAGTTCCGCCTCGGCGCCGTTGAAGCGGGCGTCGTGCTGGGTCCACGCGCGTACCGGCAACCCGTCCTCCACGATGCCGGTATCGGCGAGATAGACGAAATCGTCGAACCGCACCTGGAACACCGACGCGCCGATGCGCAACGGCCCGTTGTGCCAGTGGACGCCGACCTCGGCGCGGTTGGCGGTCTCCACGTCCATGTCGGGATCGCCCAGCTCGATGCTGCCGGTGGCCACATGGATGCCGCTGGAATACAGCTCCTCGGCGGTCGGCGCGCGCTGCGCGCGGTCCAGGCCGAACGACAGGTGGACGTCCTCGCCGATGTCCCAGCGCAGCGCGGCCGACAGGCTGGTGGTGTCGAAGTCGCGGTCGGGACCGATCGCGCGGGACTCTTCGATATCGACGCGGTTGCGGTCGTGGCGGGCGCCGAACTCGAGCCGGGTGGGGCCGAATGCACGCTCGCCGATCCAGAAGAGACCGGCGTCGCGCGAATCCGAGCCCGGGACGAAGGCCTCGTCGCCGACCGCGAGGAACTCGCGCTGCGACCATTGCGCGCCCAGCGCGCCGGTCCATCCGGCGATGGGCTGGTGGACCAGTTCCACCCGGGCCTCGGTGGCGATGTTGTCGAACACCGTACCGACGGCCCCGCCCTCGAATTCGGTGTGGGTGTACTCGGTGCGAGCGAGCTTGACCCGCAGCGACTGGAACGCGCCGAGGTCGTCCAGTCCGCCGCGCAACTCGCTGCGACGCTGGTCCATCACGATGCGGACGCCGCCTTCGGCGTGTTCCCCGTCGGCATCTTCGTCCTCATGCCCGTGCTCGTCGCCGTGGGCTTCACCAGCACCGTGCGCGTGGCCGGGAACGCCGTAGCGGCTGTTGAACAGGCTGTAGGCGCCACCAATGAATCCATGGTCGCCCACCCATGACAGGCCGAGCGCGGCCGAATCGGTGCGGATGGCGCTCCCGGGCAGCCGGCCGACGACTACCTCCTCGTGCCCGTCCTCTTCCTCGTGCCCGGCGTGGGTCGCCGCACTCTCCGCCGAACCGGGGATGTCGTAGTCGCCGGTTTCCCGATGCAGTGCGTCGAAGTGGAAGACCACGTTGCCCGAGGCCGACGTGCCGTCCAGCCGCACCATGCCCGTGCGCTCGTCGTTGACCGTGCCGCCGCGCAGTTCGGCGCGGCCTTCCAGCGGTTCCACCGTCGCCGCCTCGGGGATGCGCCCGTCGATCACGTTGACCGCGCCGCCGATCGCACCGCTGCCGTAGAGCAAGGTTGCCGGGCCCTTGAGCACTTCGATCTGGTCGGCCAGGAACGGCTCGATGCTTACCGCGTGGTCGGCGCTGACGGTCGAGACGTCGCCCGACCCCAATCCATCGCTCAACACCTGCACGCGCGCGCCGTCGAAACCCCGGATGATTGGCCGGCCCACGCCGGGGCCGAAATACGACGACTGCACGCCCGGCAACTTGTTGACCGTTTCGCCCAGCGAACTGGCCTTCGCCGCGTCCAGCGCCTCGCCCGCGAGCACCTCGACCGGGCGCACCAGGTTGTCGGCGGTACCGGCCAGCGGCGTGGCCCGGACTTCAACGCGGGCCAGGTCGGTCGGTTCATGGTCGTGGCCGGTGCCGGTAGGGTCCTGCGCCTCGTGGGCCTGGGCGGCCAGCGGCATCGACAGGGCGATTGCGAGTGAGAGGGGCAGGTGGCGCAGACGGGACGCGGACATGTCGTTGGCAGTTGCGGTGGTGTCGAAATGTTATATTATTCCACCAACTTCGACACCCCTCCCGGAAGTCACGGTTCATGTCTCCCCGCCAACGCCACCGCCTGCTGGACCGCCTCGGGGCCTACGGCTCGATTGCCTGCGCGGTCCACTGTGCGTTGCTGCCGGTGCTGATCGCGCTGCTGCCCTCGCTCGGGGTGGCGCTGTTTGCCGGCGACGCGCTGGAGCAGGCCTTCGTGGTGTTCGCCAGCCTGCTGGGGCTGGGCAGCCTTTCGTGGAGCTACCGCCGTCACCGTGCCGTGCGGGCGCTCGGGCTGCTGGTCCCCGGCCTGTTGGTGCTCTGGGTCGGGGTCCTGTATCCGCCGCTCCACCATTCGGTGGTGCCGCACGCGGTGGCGATGACGCTTGGCGGCACCCTGGTCGGGCTGGGGCACCTTGCCAACCTGCGGCTCAACCACGGCCACGTGCACGACGCCGGTTGCGCCCATTGAGCCGACGGCCCGGTCGGGGCCTGTGATAGGCTAGGCAGCTTCCCGCGCCACGACCGCGGCTCCGATGCGACACCACGGGCCCGCGCTTCCACGTGCGGGTTTTTCAACTGTTCAAGTACCGATCCGGGAGCAAGACCATGGGCAAAGGCGACCGCAAGACCGCCAAGGGCAAGCGCTACAACTCCAGCTACGGCAACGCCCGCAAGGCCGTGACCAAGGCCGCCGGCACCGCTGCCGCGCCGGTTGCGAAGAAGACCGCCACCACCAAGACCGTCAGCAAGGCGCCGGCAAAGAAGGTCGCCAAGAAGGTGGTCAAGGAGTAAGACGCCGGATCGCCGGTGTCGACGAGGAGCCCCGCCAGTGCGGGGCTTTTTCGTATGTGGCCGGTGCGACCGGCGGCTCAGCGGACCTGCCGGCCGTCGACGTGGACAGAGGCGGCCAGTTCACCCCCGAGCCAGTAGCCCAGTTCGGCCGGGTGGGCCACGTCCCAGCGGACAAAGTCCGCCCGCAGGCCGGCCCTCAGCCGGCCGCGGTCGTCCAGGCCGAGCGCACGTGCGGCATTCACCGTGGCACCGCGCAGGGCCTCCTCGGGTGTCAGGCGGAAGTGGGTGCAGGCCAGCTGCATGGCCTGGCGCATCGACAACAACGGCGACGTGCCCGGGTTGCAGTCGGTGGCGACCGCCATCGGCACGCCGTGCCCGCGGAACGCATCCAGCGGCGGGAGCCGCGTTTCGCGCAGCACGTGGAACGCGCCGGGCAGCAGTACCGCCACCGCGCCGGACGCCGCCATCGCGCGCACGCTGTCGATGCTGGTGTGCTCGACATGGTCGGCCGACAGCCCGCCGAACGCGGCCACCAGCCCGCCCCCGCCCAGGTCGCTGAGCTGGTCGGCGTGCAGCTTGACCGGCAACCCGAGCGCCCGCGCAGCCTCGAACACCCGCCGTGTCTGCGCCGCACTGAAACCGATGCCTTCGCAGAACGCGTCGACCGCGTCGACCAGCCCATCGGCGTGCAGGCGCGGCAGCCACTCGATCACCGCGTCGATGTAGGCATCGGGCCGGTCGGCGAAATCCGGCGGCAGGGCGTGCGCGGCCAGGTAGGTCGTGCGGACGGTGATGCCGAGCTCCTCGCCGACCCGGCGCGCGACCTGCAGCATCTTGCGTTCGTTGTCGTAGTCCAGGCCGTAGCCGGACTTGATCTCCAGCGTGGTGGCGCCATCGCGCAGCAGCGCCCGGGCCCGCGGCAGCGACTGGCGCAGCAGTTCGTCGGCATCCGCCTCGCGTACCGCGCGCACGGTGGAAACGATGCCGCCGCCCGCCCGTGCAATGTCCTCGTAGCTGGCGCCCTCCAGGCGCATCTCGAACTCGCGCGCGCGGTCGCCGGCGAACACCAGGTGGGTGTGGCAATCGACCAGCCCGGGCGTGATCCAGCCGCTGGCCTCGACCACTGTGGGAGCGAGTATGTCCGGCTCGCCCGGCAGGCCGTCGCGCGGGCCGGCGTAGGTAATGACGCCGTCGCGCCAGCCCAGCGCGCCGTCGGTGACGGCGCCGTAGCCCTCGCCGTCGAGGGTCGCCAGCGAGGCGCCGAGGATCAGGCCGTCCCAGGGACGGGCGTCGGATGCTTCATGCGTGTTCATGGCGGCATTGTAGGCGGCGGGTCGACGCCGGCCGGCGCACCGGGGTCGCGGCGCAGCCGCGGCCACGCGACAATCGCCGGATGGATACCCACGACAACATCCGCATCTGGCGGCCCGACGGCTGGCGCGCTGGCGACGACGCGAGCGGGGAGGGCGCGCGGTCGCGTCGACTGCCGGGCATCGCCAACCTCCACTCGCATGCGTTCCAGCGGGCGATGGCGGGCATGGCCGAGCGCCAGTCCGCGCCCGGACCCGGCGCGCGCGCGGGGCACGATTCGTTCTGGACCTGGCGCGAGACGATGTACCGGTTCGCGGGCCGCTTCACGCCCGACACGCTGCACGCGGTCGCCGCCCAGCTGTACGCGGAAATGCTGGAGGCCGGCTACACCACCGTCTGCGAATTCCACTACCTCCACCACGCGCCCGACGGCGGTCGCTACGACGACCCCGCGGCGATGTCGCGCGCGTTGCTGCAGGCCGCGCGCGACACCGGCATCCGCATTACGCTGTTGCCGGTGCTGTACATGACCGGCGGTTTCGACGGCCGTCCGCTTGGGGACCGGCAGCGGCGCTTCGGTCACGACGTGGACAGCTACCTGCAACTCCTCGACAACCTGCGCGGCGAGCAGGACGACACCACCCGGATCGGCTGCGCCCTGCACAGCCTGCGTGCGGTGCCAGCGGATGCGATGCGCACGGTGCTGGCGGCGTTGCCGCGCGACTGCCGCGTGCACGTCCACGTCGCCGAGCAGGTGGCCGAGGTCGACGAGTGCATCGCCGTGCGCGGCGCCCGTCCCGTCCAGTGGCTGCTGGAAAACGCCGACGTCGATGCGCGCTGGACCCTGGTCCACGCAACCCACCTGGTCGGTTCGGAAATCCTCGGCATCGCCGCGTCCGGCGCCACCGTGGCGATTTGCCCCACCACCGAGGCCAACCTCGGCGACGGCCTGTTCCCGCTGCGCGACTTCCTGGACGCGGGCGGCCGCTGGGGCATCGGCTCGGATTCGCACATCTCGGTGTCGCCGGTGGAAGAGCTGCGCTGGCTCGAGTACGGCCAGCGCCTGCTGACCGGCCGTCGCAACATTGCCGCCAGCGCACGGAGCCCAAGCGTGGGGGAAGCCCTGCTGCACGACGTGGTCGCCAGCGCCGCCGATTCCACCGGCCAGGCCAGTGGCATCGACAGTGGGGACGTCCTGCTGTTGGATGGCGATGCCGCGCTGCTGGCGGGGGCCAGTGACGCGGACGCCGTCGACCGCTGGATCTTCGCCGGCAACCGCAACCTGGTGCGCGAGACAACCGTCGCGGGCCGTCGGTTGGTGGCCGATGGACGGCACGTCGCGGCGGAATCGATCGCTGCGGGCTACCGGTCCGCGATCGGCGAATTGCTGCGGGACTGAAGGGTTTGCGCGTCGCCACGTGCCTCCTGCGGCGTGTCAGGCGACCGCGAACAGGTCCGCGCGGGGGAGGGCGCCTTCCAGCTCCAGCAGGAACTGCTTCGTGGGCAGTCCGCCGCCGAAACCGGTCAGGCTGCCGTCCGCGCCGATCACCCGGTGGCAGGGCAGCACGATCGGCAGCGGGTTGCGGCCGTTGGCGGCACCCACTGCACGGGTTGCGGTCGGCCGGCCCACGCGCGCGGCCAGTTGCGCGTAGCTGACGGTCTGGCCGTAGGGAATCGAGGCCAGTGCATGCCACACCGCGCGCTGGAACTCGGTGCCGCGCGGTGCCAGCGGCAGGTCGAAACCGTGGCGCTCGCCGGCGAAGTACCCGGCGAGCTGCTCGCGCGCACGGTCGAGCAGCGGGTGGTGGCCCTGCTGCCAGTCGGCACCACGCCGCACCGGGTGGCGCGAGGCGTGGAACTCGATCGCGTGCAGGCCGTCGTCGCCGGCGGCCAGCAGCAGCGGGCCGACAGGGCTTTCGATGGTGGTGTAGGTGGTACTCATGCGTGTCCTCCGCGGGGATGCGCGACGCGTGTGCCCCGCGCGGTGCGTGATCGGGATGCGGGCGTGCCGGGCGCGCGCTTCCGCCTGGCTGCCGGGGCGGTCCGGCTGGCCGCCGCGACGGCCTCTTCGGAAGCCTGGCGCCACATGTGGATCACGGCGTAGGCCCGCCACGGCCGCCAGGCTTCGGCGCGGCCCGAGAGCGCCCGGGTGGTCAACGCGGCGTCGCCGTCGGCAGCCACCCGTCGCAGCACCAGGTCTTCGGCCGGGAAGGCGTCGGGGTGGCCCAGCGCGCGCATAGCGATGTATTGGGCCGTCCACGGTCCGATGCCGGGGAGTGCGACCCAGCGCGCGGTGAAATCCTCCAGCGTGCGTTCGGCGTTGAAATCAACCCGTCCGTCCAACAGTGCCCGCGCGATGCCACGCAGGGTGTCGGCGCGGGCACGGGTGACACCGATCGACGAAAGGTCAGCATCGGCCAACGCCGCCGGCGTCGGGAACAACCGTTCCAGTCCGGGCGCCAGCGGGGTGTCCAATGGGCGGCCGAACGTGTGCGCCAGCCGCGTGGCAAGTGTTCGCGCGGCGGCGACGCTCACCTGCTGGCCCAGCACCGCGCGCACGGCAATCTCGAACCCGTCCCAACCGCTCGGCAGGCGCAGCCCCGGGTGGCGTTGCAGCATCGGTTGCAGCAAGGGATCCGATGACAGGGCGGCGCTGATCATCCGTGGGTCGGCATCCAGGTCGAACATCCGGCGCAGGCGGGCGACGATCGGCAACAACCGTGCCGGGGCCACACCATGCACCTGCAACAGCAATGCGTGCCCGTCGCCACCGGCTTCCGATACCCGCAACCACCCCGGGGCCGCATCCGGCGCGTCTTCGGGCGGTGCTATCACACGGGCGTAGGCGTCCTCGCCGACCACTTCGACCGCGGGCAGTGCGCGGTGGCGCAGGAACGCGAGCATCGCCGGGAAGTCATAGGGCGGGCGGTATCCCAGCCGCAGGGTCAACGTCTCGTCGGACGCGGCACGCGGCCGACGGCGCAAGTCGCGCGGTGCCATCCGGTAGGCCTCGCGGAAACTCGTGTTGAACCGCCGCAGGCTGCCGAACCCCGCCGCCAGCGCGACTTCGGTGATGGGCAGCGCGGTCTCCGT
>NZ_JBJXHK010000054.1:0-16249 GCF_046638635.1 Lysobacter zhanggongensis | reverse complement strand
AACTCACCACCGAAACGCTCCGCGCCGATCTTGGTCAGCGCTGCGGTCAGCGTGGTCTTGCCGTGGTCGACGTGACCGATCGTGCCGACGTTGACGTGCGGCTTGGTGCGCTCGAACTTACCCTTCGCCATGACTGCTTACCTCTGAACTATGTGTTGATCTTGTCGGGGGAAGATCCGGCGCCACCCGGCGCCGGATCCGTACATCAGTTCTTCTTGACCACTGCTTCGGCGATGTTGGTCGGCGCCTCGGCGTAGTGGTCGAACTCCATCGAGTAGGTCGCGCGGCCCTGCGACATCGAGCGCAGCGTGGTCGCGTAACCGAACATCTCGCCCAGCGGGATCATCGCGTTGATGATCTTGCCCGACGGGCTGTCGTCCTGGCCCTGCAGGATGCCCCGGCGACGGCTCACGTCGCCCATCACGTCGCCGAGGTAATCCTCGGGGGTGACGATCTCGACCTTCATCATCGGCTCGAGCAGGCACGGGTTGGCCTTGTTGAAGCCTTCCTTGAACGCCATGGAGCCGGCGATCTTGAACGCCATTTCGGACGAGTCGACCTCGTGGTACGAACCATCGACGAGGCGGATCTTGACGTCGACAACCGGGTAACCGGCAAGCACGCCGTTGGCCACGGCTTCCTGGATACCCTTGTCGACGGCCGGGATGTATTCCTTCGGCACGACGCCACCGACGATTGCGTTCTCGAACTCGTAGCCCGCGCCCGGCTCCTGCGGGATCATTTCGATCCACACGTGGCCGAACTGGCCCTTGCCGCCCGACTGGCGGACGAACTTGCCTTCGACCTTGACCTGCTTGCGGATGGTCTCGCGGTAGGCCACCTGCGGCTTGCCGACGTTGGCCTCGACGTTGAACTCGCGCTTCATGCGGTCAACGATGATGTCCAGGTGCAGCTCGCCCATGCCGGCGATGATGGTCTGGCCCGACTCCTCGTCGGTACGCACGCGGAAGGACGGGTCCTCCTGCGCCAGGCGGCCGAGGGCGATGCCCATCTTTTCCTGGTCCGACTTGGTCTTGGGCTCCACCGCCATCGAGATGACCGGCTCCGGGAAGACCATCCGCTCGAGGGTGATCACAGCGTCCTGCGCGCACAGGGTGTCACCGGTGGTGACGTCCTTCAGGCCGACGGCCGCGGCGATGTCGCCTGCGCGGACTTCCTTGATCTCCTGGCGATCGTTGGAGTGCATCTGCAGCAGACGGCCGACGCGCTCCTTCTTCATCTTGACCGGGTTGTACACCTGGTCACCGGAGTTCAGCACGCCCGAGTACACGCGGAAGAAGGTCAGCGAGCCGACGAACGGGTCGGTCATGATCTTGAACGCCAGGGCCGAGAACTTCTCCTCGTCCGAGGCCTTGCGGGTGACTTCCTTCTCGTCCTCGTCGACGCCCTGCACGGCCGGCACGTCGACCGGCGACGGCAGCAGCTGGATGACGCCGTCGAGCATGGCCTGCACGCCCTTGTTCTTGAACGCGGTACCGCAGAACACCGGGACGATCTCGGTCTTCAGGGTGCGCGCGCGCAGGCCGGCGATGATCTCGGCCTCCGACAGCTCACCGTCGTTGAGGTACTTGTCCATCAGCTCTTCGGACGCCTCGGCGGCGGCCTCGACCATGAACGCACGCGCCTCGGTGGCCTTGTCTGCCAGCTCGGCCGGGATCTCGCCGTACTCGAACACGGTGCCCTGGGACGCGGTGTCCCAGTGGATGCGCTTCATCTTGAGCAGGTCGATCACGCCGTCGAAGCCGTCCTCGGCACCGACCGGCACCTGCATCGGCACCGGGTAGGCACCCAGGCGCGACTTCAGCTGGCCGACGACCTTGTCGAAGTTGGCGCCCGTGCGGTCCATCTTGTTGACGAACGCGAGGCGCGGGACTTCGTACTTGTTGGCCTGGCGCCAGACGGTCTCGGACTGCGGCTGCACGCCACCGACCGCACACAGCACGAACACCGCACCGTCGAGCACGCGCAGCGAACGCTCCACCTCGATGGTGAAGTCGACGTGCCCGGGGGTGTCGATGATGTTGAAGCGGTGCTCGGGCAGGGTCTTGTCCATCCCCTTCCAGAACGCCGTGGTGGCCGCCGACTGGATGGTGATGCCGCGCTCCTGCTCCTGCTCCATCCAGTCCATCGTCGCGGCGCCGTCATGCACCTCGCCGATCTTGTGGCTGACACCGGTGTAGAACAGGATGCGTTCGGACGTGGTGGTCTTGCCGGCATCGATGTGGGCCATGATGCCGAAGTTGCGGTAACGCTCGATGGGAGTGGTGCGAGCCACGGGACCCTCTCGTATTTTATGGTTTCCAAATGGCCGGACGCCGCCTGACGGCGGCCTCCGGTTCGCGTGGCGGCCGGGGCCGCCGCGGCAGCGCGGCTATTGCGCTGCGTGAGGGTCCCGGCGCGTCTGGGCCGGGACGTCTCGGATCACCAGCGGTAGTGCGCGAACGCCTTGTTCGCTTCCGCCATGCGGTGGGTCTCTTCGCGCTTCTTGATCGCGCCGCCACGGCTTTCCGAGGCATCGATCAGTTCGGCGGCAAGCTTGCGCGGCATGCTGTTCTCGCCGCGCTTGCGGGCGGACTCGATCAGCCAGCGCATCGCCAGCGCCATGCGGCGCGAGGCGCGCACTTCGACCGGCACCTGGTAGGTGGAGCCACCAACGCGGCGCGACTTGACCTCGACCGCCGGGGAGATGTTGCTCAGCGCCTTCTCGACAACCTCGAGCGGATTGGGGTTCTTCTCCCCGATCACGTCCATCGCGCCGTAGACGATCTTCTCGGCGACCGACTTCTTGCCGCTGTACATGACCATGTTGATGAAGCGCGCGATGGTCTCGCTGCCGTGCTTGGGATCAGGCAGGACCGAACGCTGCGGGGTGGAGCCTTTACGCGACATGTTGCGGATTCCTTAGGACTTCGGGCGCTTGGCGCCGTACTTGGAGCGACGCTGGCGACGCTTGGCGACACCGGCGGCGTCGAGCGAACCGCGAACGGTGTGGTAACGGACGCCCGGCAGGTCCTTGACGCGACCGCCGCGGATCAACACCACCGAGTGCTCCTGCAGGTTGTGACCCTCACCACCGATGTACGAGATGACCTCGTAACCGTTGGTCAGGCGAACCTTGGCCACCTTGCGCATCGCCGAGTTCGGCTTCTTCGGGGTGGTGGTGTAGACACGGGTGCAAACACCCCGGCGCTGCGGGCAGTTCTCCAGCGCCGGCGAGGCGCTCTTGTACGTGGCCGCCTGCCGCGGTTTGCGGACCAGCTGATTGATCGTCGCCATCTGAACTCTTCTGAGGAGAAGGCCCGCGCGGAGTGCGGACCCTGTTGAAAACGAACGGCAAGCCGAATGCACCCGGCCGACCGAGACGGAAAAGTATAGCCCGCGCCAGACGTCTCCGTCAACGCGAGCCAGGTTACGGATTGCAGGGAGCGCCGAGCGCCCCCCGCTTCCATTGGTTCCCGCCCATCCGTGGGCCCAACACGAGGCGCTCCGTGCGCCTCATTTGGTGATCTGGGCGGCCCGGTGTACGGGCCGCGGACGCCACGGTTACGTGGCGCTGGATTCCTCGCCCGCATCGGCGGCGTCGGCCGTTTCGGCGGTGACCGGCGCCGACAGCGCCTCCATCTCCGAATCGGTCAGCCCCGAGGCGTTCTTGCGGCGCTGCGTATGGTACGCCAGGCCGGTACCGGCCGGGATCAGGCGGCCGACGATGACGTTCTCCTTGAGGCCACGCAGGCCGTCACGGGTACCGCGCACGGCGGCCTCGGTGAGGACGCGGGTGGTCTCCTGGAACGATGCCGCCGAGATGAACGACTCGGTCGCCAGCGAGGCCTTGGTGATGCCCAGCAGCACCGGATCGTACTGCGGCACGATCTCGTTGCGGCCGGCCACGCGCGCGGCTTCCTCGACGTAACGCTGGCGCTCGACCTGCTCGCCATGCAGGAACTTGCTGTCGCCCTGGTCGGTGATCTCGACCTTGCGCAGCATCTGGCGAACGATCACCTCGATGTGCTTGTCGTTGATCTTCACGCCCTGCAGGCGGTAGACGTCCTGGATCTCCTTGGTGAGGTAGACCGCCAGCGGCTCCACGCCGAGCAGGCGCAGGATGTCCTGCGGGCTCGGCTCGCCGTCCACCACGGTCTCGCCCTTCTCCACGTGCTCGCCTTCGAACACGATGATCTGGCGGTACTTGGGGATCAGCTCCTCGTGCTCGTTGCCGTCGGCGTCCTTGATGATCAGGCGCTGCTTGCCCTTGGTGTCCTTGCCGAAGCTGACGATGCCCGAGCGCTCGGCCAGGATCGCGGGATCCTTCGGCTTGCGCGCCTCGAACAGGTCGGCCACGCGCGGCAGACCACCGGTGATGTCGCGGGTCTTGGACGCTTCCTGCGGGATCTTGGCGACCACGTCACCCACGCCGACCGCGGCGCCGTCCTGCAGGTTGACGACCGAGCGCGGCGGCAGCTGGTACTGCGCCGGCAGGTCGGTGCCCGGGATGTTCAGGTCGTTGCCGTTCTTGTCGACGATGCGGACGATCGGACGCAGGTCCTTGGCGGCCGAACCGCGACGCTTGGGATCGGTGATCTCGCGCGAGGCCAGGCCGGTCAGCTCGTCGGTCTTCTCGATCACGGTCACGCCCTCGACGAAGTCGATGAAGCGGATGAAACCGGCGACTTCCGAGACGATCGGGTGGTTGTGCGGATCCCAGTTGGCGACCTGCTGGCCGGCCTTGATCTCCGCGCCGTCCTTGACCGCGACGGTCGCACCGTACGGCAGCTTGTAACGCTCGCGCTCGCGGCCGTGCGCGTCCAGCACCGACAGCTCGCCCGAGCGCGACACCGCGACGAAGTGGCCGTTGGTGTGCTCGACGTGCTTGAGGTTGTTGAACTTGATCGAACCGGTGGTCTTGACCGTCACGTTGTCGATGGCCGCCGCACGCGACGCCGCGCCACCGATGTGGAAGGTACGCATGGTCAGCTGGGTGCCCGGCTCGCCGATCGACTGCGCGGCAACCACGCCGACCGCCTCGCCGAGGTTGACGATGTGGCCGCGGCCCAGGTCACGCCCGTAGCAGTGGGCGCAGACGCCGAACGACGACTCGCAGGTAATGGTCGAGCGGACCTTGATGGACTGCACGCCGGCGTCCTCGAGGCGCACCACCCACTGCTCGTCGAGCAGGGTGTTGCGGGTGACGATCGGGTCCTCGTCGTTGCCCGGCAGGAACACGTCCTCGGCCACGATGCGGCCCAGCACGCGGTCGCGCAGCGGTTCGACCACGTCGCCGCCTTCGACGATCGGGGTCATGGTGAGCCCGTCCATCGTGCCGCAGTCGGTCTCGGTGATCACCACGTCCTGCGCCACGTCGACCAGGCGACGGGTCAGGTAACCGGAGTTGGCGGTCTTGAGCGCCGTATCGGCCAAGCCCTTTCGCGCACCGTGGGTCGAGATGAAGTACTGCTGGACGTTAAGGCCTTCGCGGAAGTTCGAGGTGATCGGGGTCTCGATGATCGAGCCGTCCGGCTTGGCCATCAGGCCACGCATGCCGGCCAGCTGGCGGATCTGCGCCTGCGAACCACGCGCGCCGGAGTCGGCCATGATGTAGACCGAGTTCATCGACTTCTGCGCGACCTGCTTGCCCTCGGCATTGGTCACCGTCTCGGTGCCGATCGCGTCCATCATCGCCTTGGCCACGCGCTCGTTGGTGCGCGACCAGATGTCGACCACCTTGTTGTAGCGCTCCCCGGCGGTGACCAGGCCGGACTGGTACTGCTCCTGGATCTCCAGCACCTCGGCCTCGGCCTCGGCGAGGATGCCCTTCTTCTCGTCCGGGATGGTCATGTCGTCGATGCCGATCGAGACACCGGCACGCGTCGCGTAGGCGAAGCCGGTGTACATCAGCTGGTCGGCGAACACGACCGTGTCCTTCAGGCCGAGCATGCGGTAGGAGGAGTTGATCAGGCGGCTGATGTTCTTCTTGGTCAGCTCGACATTGGCCAGCGCGAACGGCAGGCCGTCAGGCAGGATCTCGCGCAGCAGCGCGCGCCCGACCGTCGTGTCGACGATCGAGGTCTTCTCCTCGCTGGTGCCGTCCTCGTTGCGCACCGTCTCGGTGATGCGCACCTTGACCTTGGCGTGCAGCTGCACGACGCGGTTGTCATAGGCGCGCTTGACCTCGGCGACGTTGGCGAACGCCATGCCCTCGCCCGCCTTGTTCTCCAGCGCGCGGGTCATGTAGTACAGGCCCAGCACGACGTCCTGCGACGGCACGATGATCGGCTCGCCGTTGGCCGGCGACAGGATGTTGTTGGACGCCATCATCAGCGCGCGCGCTTCCAGCTGGGCTTCCAGCGAGAGCGGCACGTGGACGGCCATCTGGTCACCGTCGAAGTCGGCGTTGAACGCGGTGCAGACCAGCGGGTGCAACTGGATCGCCTTGCCCTCGATCAGCACCGGCTCGAACGCCTGGATGCCGAGGCGATGCAGGGTCGGGGCGCGGTTGAGCAGCACCGGGTGCTCGCGGATCACCTCTTCGAGGATGTCCCACACCTCGGCCTCTTCACGCTCGACCAGCTTCTTGGCGGCCTTGATCGTGGTGGCCAGGCCACGGCGCTGCAGCTTGGCGAAGATGAACGGCTTGAACAGTTCGAGCGCCATCTTCTTGGGCAGGCCGCACTGGTGCAGCTTGAGGTACGGGCCGACCACGATGACCGAACGGCCCGAGTAGTCCACGCGCTTGCCGAGCAGGTTCTGGCGGAACCGGCCCTGCTTGCCCTTGATCATGTCGGCCAGCGACTTGAGAGGACGCTTGTTGGTGCCGGTGATGGCGCGGCCGCGGCGGCCGTTGTCCATCAGCGCGTCGACCGACTCCTGCAGCATGCGCTTCTCGTTGCGCACGATGATGTCGGGCGCGTTGAGCTCCAGCAGGCGGCGCAGGCGGTTGTTGCGGTTGATGACGCGGCGGTACAGGTCGTTGAGGTCGGAGGTCGCGAAGCGTCCACCGTCCAGCGGCACCAGCGGACGCAGGTCCGGCGGCAGCACCGGCAGCACCGTCATGATCATCCACTCCGGGCGGTTGCCGGACTCGATGAACGCCTCGACCAGCTTGATCCGCTTGGTCAGTCGCTTGAGCTTGGTTTCCGAACCGGTCGCGGCGATGTCTTCCTTCAGCTGCACCATCTCGGACTGCAGGTCGATCGTGCGCAGCAGGTCGTAGACCGCCTCGGCGCCCATCGCGGCCTCGAAGTCGTCGCCATGCTCCTGGCGCGCCTGCATGTACTGCTCTTCATTGAGCAGTTGGCCGCGCTCGAACGGGGTCAGGCCCGGCTCGGTGACGACGAACGCCTCGAAGTACAGGATGCGCTCAATGTCGCGCAGGGTCATGTCCAGCATCAGGCCGATGCGCGAGGGCAGCGACTTGAGGAACCAGATGTGCGCAACCGGCGAGGCCAGGTCGATGTGGCCCATGCGCTCGCGACGCACCTTGGCCAGGGTGACCTCGGTGCCGCACTTCTCGCAGACCACGCCGCGGTGCTTCATGCGCTTGTACTTGCCGCACAGGCACTCGTAGTCCTTGATCGGACCGAAGATGGCCGCGCAGAACAGGCCATCGCGCTCGGGCTTGAACGTGCGGTAGTTGATGGTCTCCGGCTTCTTGACTTCGCCGAAGGACCACGAACGGATCAGGTCCGGCGACGCGAGCGCGATCTTGATCGCGTCGAAGTCGAGCGCGGGACGCTGCTGGTTGAACAGGTTGAGCAGGTCTTTCATTTTCTGTCTCCGCAGAGGAGTAAATCGTCGAAGGGCTGTCGGTCACCAAGGGATCGGGGAGCGCGCGTCACGCGGCGCTCCCCGGCCCGGCTCAGGTCTCTTCCAGCTCCATGTTGATCGCGAGCGAGCGGATCTCCTTCACCAGTACGTTGAAGGACTCCGGCATGCCGGCGACCATCTCGTACTCGCCGTCGACGATGTTCTTGTACATCTGGTTGCGGCCCTGCACGTCGTCGGACTTCACCGTCAGCATTTCCTGCAGGGTGTAGGCCGCGCCGTAGGCTTCCAGCGCCCAGACTTCCATTTCGCCGAAACGCTGGCCGCCGAACTGCGCCTTGCCGCCCAGCGGCTGCTGGGTGACGAGCGAGTACGGACCGGTCGAACGCGCGTGCATCTTGTCGTCGACCAGGTGGTTCAGCTTCAGCATGTGCATGTAGCCGACCGTCACCTCGCGCTCGAACGCCTCGCCGGTACGACCGTCGTGCAGCACGGTCTGGCCGCTCTCGGGCAGGTCGGCCAGGCGCAGCATCGCCTTGAGCTCGGACTCCGCCGCGCCGTCGAACACCGGAGTGGCCATCGGCACGCCGTCGGTGAGGTTCTGCGCGAGGGTCAGCAGTTCCTTGTCGCTGAACTGCTTGAGGTCGACGCGCTCGCCCTGCAGCTTGTGGTCGTGGTTGTAGATCTCGTCGAGGAACTTGCGCAGCTCGGCCACCTTGGCCTGCGCCTCGAGCATCCGCTGGATCTTCTGGCCCAGGCCCTTGGCGGCCCAGCCCAGGTGGACCTCGAGGATCTGCCCGATGTTCATACGCGACGGCACGCCCAGCGGGTTGAGGACGATGTCGACGGTCTGGCCGTCCGCCATGTACGGCATGTCCTGCACCGGCACGATGGTCGACACGACACCCTTGTTGCCGTGGCGGCCGGCCATCTTGTCGCCCGGCTGGATGCGGCGCTTAACGGCGAGGAACACCTTGACCATCTTGAGGACGCCCGGGGCGAGGTCGTCACCCTGGGTGATCTTGCCGCGCTTGTCGGCGAACCGGCGCTCGAACTCCTGCTCGTGCGCGGCGATCTGCTTCTGCGCGCGCTCGATCGCCTCGACCGCTTCCTCGTCCTTCATGCGCAGGCTGAACCAGTCCTTCCGGCTCAGGCCATCGAGCACCAGCGAAGTGACGGTTTCGCCCTTCTTGAGGCCGGCACCGCCATTGGCGGTCTTGCCGATCAGCTGGCTGCGCAGGCGGTCGTAGATCGCCGCCTCGAGGATGCGGAACTGGTCGTCGAAGTCCTTCTTGACGCGGCGGACCTCGGACTCCTCGATCTGCTTGGCGCGCTTGTCCTGCTCGATTCCGTCGCGGGTGAAGACCTGCACGTCGATGACGGTGCCGTCCATGCCCGGCGGCACGCGCAGCGAGCTGTCCTTAACGTCGGACGCCTTCTCACCGAAGATCGCGCGCAGCAGCTTCTCTTCCGGGGTCAGCTGGCTCTCACCCTTCGGCGTGACCTTGCCGACCAGGATGTCGCCGGCCCGGACCTCGGCACCGATGTACACCACGCCCGACTCGTCGAGGCGGTTGAGGGCCTGCTCGGAGACGTTCGGGATGTCGGCGGAGATTTCCTCCGGCCCGAGCTTGGTGTCGCGGGCGACCGCGGTCAGCTCCTCGATGTGGATCGTGGTGTAGCGGTCTTCCTGGACCACGCGCTCGGACAGGAGGATGGAGTCCTCGAAGTTGTAGCCGTTCCACGGCATGAACGCGACCAGCATGTTCTGGCCCAGCGCGAGCTCGCCGATGTCGGTCGAGGGACCGTCGGCCAGCACGTCGCCGCGCGCGACCACGTCACCGACATTCACCAGCGGGCGCTGGTTGATGCAGGTGTTCTGGTTGGAGCGGGTGTACTTGATCAGGTTGTAGATGTCGACGCCGGCATCGGTCTCGCCGGAGATCTCGTCCTCGTTGGCCTTGACCACGATGCGGCCTGCGTCGATCTGCTCGATCACGCCGCCACGTCGGGCGTTGACGGTCACGCCGGAGTCGCGCGCAACGGCACGCTCGATGCCGGTGCCGACCAGCGGCTTCTGCGCACGCAGCGTCGGTACGGCCTGGCGCTGCATGTTGGCGCCCATCAGCGCACGGTTGGCGTCATCGTGCTCGAGGAACGGCACCAGCGCGGCGGCCACCGACACGGTCTGCATCGGCGAGACGTCCATGAAGTGGATTTCGCTCGGCGGCTTGAGCAGGTTCTCACCCTGGTAGCGGCAGGCGACGAACTGGGCCGACAGCTTGCCCTTCTCGTC
This sequence comes from Lysobacter zhanggongensis, assembly GCF_046638635.1. Classification (NCBI taxonomy): domain Bacteria; kingdom Pseudomonadati; phylum Pseudomonadota; class Gammaproteobacteria; order Lysobacterales; family Lysobacteraceae; genus Lysobacter; species Lysobacter zhanggongensis. Next base: position 6,174 of record NZ_JBJXHK010000054.1, on the reverse strand, counting down.
CTGGGTCGCGTTGGCCTGGGCGATGACGTACTCGTTCTCCTCGATCGCCGACAGGTACTCGACGTCGTCGGTGACCTTGCCGTCCACCACCTTCCGGTACGGCGTCTCGAGGAAGCCGTAACTGTTGGTGCGGGCGAACACGGCCAGGGAGTTGATCAGGCCGATGTTCGGGCCTTCAGGCGTTTCGATGGTGCAGACGCGGCCGTAGTGGGTCGGGTGCACGTCGCGCACTTCGAAGCCGGCGCGCTCACGGGTCAGGCCACCCGGGCCGAGGGCCGAGACGCGACGCTTGTGGGTCACTTCCGAGAGCGGGTTGTTCTGGTCCATGAACTGGGACAGCTGCGAGGAGCCGAAGAACTCCTTGATCGCGGCGGCCACCGGCTTGGCGTTGATCAGCTCCTGCGGGGTCAGGCCTTCGGACTCGGCCATCGACAGGCGCTCCTTGACCGCGCGCTCCACGCGGACCAGGCCGACGCGGAAGGTGTTCTCGGCCATTTCGCCGACCGAACGCACGCGGCGGTTGCCGAGGTGGTCGATGTCGTCCACCACGCCACGGCCGTTGCGGATCTCGGTCAGGACCTTGATCACGTCGAGGATGTCGGAACCCTCGCCGCACTCGGCGGCCAGACGCTTGGACTCCTCGTCCTTGCGCTCGCCGTAGTACTTGGCGTCGTATAGCACCGAAGCGCCGGTGGTTTCCTTGCGGCCGATGCGGCGGTTGAACTTCATCCGGCCGACGGCCGACAGGTCGTAGCGGTCGAAGGTGAAGAACAGGTTGTGGAACAGGTTCTGCGCGGCGTCCTTGGTCGGCGGCTCGCCCGGACGCATCATCCGGTAGATCTCGACCAGCGCCTCGAGCTGGGTCTTGCTCGGGTCGATGCGCAGGGTGTTGGAGATGAACGGACCACGGTCCAGGTCATTGACCCAGATGGTGCCGACGGTCTCGATGCCTGCCTTGCGCAGGGCCTCGAGCTGCTCCTCGGTGATCTCGTCGTTGGCGTTCGCGATCAGCTCGCCGGTGCCCGCGTCGACCACGTCGTGCGACAGGATGCGGCCGACCAGGTAGGCGTCGGGCACGGCCAGCGCTTCGATGCCGGAGGCCTCGAGCTGCTTGACGTGGCGCGCAGTGATGCGGCGGCCGGCCTCGACGATGACCTTGTCGCCATCGGCCAGGTCGAAGTCCAGGGTCTCGCCGCGCAGGCGCTCGGGCACCAGCTCCAGCTGCACGCCTTCCTTCGGGTCGATGTGGAAGGTGTTGACCTCGAAGAACTCGGCCAGCATCTCTTCGTTGTTGTAGCCCAGCGCGCGCAGCAGCACGGTCACCGGCAGCTTGCGGCGACGGTCGATACGGGTGAACAGCGCGTCCTTCGGGTCGAACTCGAAGTCCAGCCACGAGCCGCGGTACGGGATGATGCGGGCGCTGTACAGCAGCTTGCCCGAGCTGTGGGTCTTGCCGCGGTCGTGGTCGAAGAACACGCCCGGGCTGCGATGCAGCTGCGAGACGATGACGCGCTCGGTGCCATTGACGATGAAGGTGCCGTTCTCGGTCATGAGCGGGATCTCGCCCATGTAGACCTCCTGCTCCTTCACGTACTTGATGGCCTTGGTCGACGACTCGCGGTCGTAGATCACCAGGCGCACGGTGACGCGCAGCGGTGCGCCGTAGCTCATGCCACGGGTACGGCACTCGCGCTCGTCGAACGCGGGTTCGCCCAGCTTGTAGCCCACGTACTCCAGCGCGGCGTTGCCGCTGTAGCTCGAAATCGGGAACACCGACTTGAGCGCGGCGTGCAGGCCACGGTCCTCGCGCTTGGCGGGATCGGTGTGCTCCTGCAGGAACGCGCGGTACGAGTCGACTTGGATGGCGAGCAGGAAGGGCACTTCGAGGATGGACTTGCGCTTGCCGAAGTCCTTGCGGAAGCGCTTCTTCTCGGTGAACGAATAATTCGTCGTGGAAGCTGTGGTCATGGTGCTACCGCCTCGTCTTTGCGGGCCGCGCGTCCGCGGCCCCGGGGGAATACGTAAGCTGCTACTTGGAAGTCGCTGGTATTGCCGGCACCAGCACGCCATCTCCCGCTACTTCCAGCTAACAGCTCGTCTCGGGTGGAACCAGTTCCGCACGGGAACTGCAACAACGGCCAAAGGCCGGGGGCTTACGCCCCCAGCCTCAGGTGGTCGCCGATAACGCCTGGCGACGCAAGTACGGCTTACTTCAGCTCGACGGTCGCGCCGGCGGCCTCGAGGTCCTTCTTGAACTTCTCGGCGTCTTCCTTCGAAGCGGCTTCCTTCACCATGCCGCCGGCCTCGGCCAGGTCCTTGGCTTCCTTCAGGCCCAGGCCCGTGATGGCGCGGACGGCCTTGATGACCTCGACCTTCTTCGCGCCGGCTTCCTTCAGGATGACGTCGAACTCGGTCTGCTCCTCGGCCGGGGCGGCGGCGGCGGCGGCGCCACCGGCCATCATGACCGGGGCGGCGGCGGTGACGCCGAACTTCTCTTCGATGGCCTTCACCAGCTCCATCACTTCCATCAGCGACTTGGCGGCGACGGCCTCGACGATCTGCTCGTTGGACAGGGACATTTTGATTACCTCTGGAAAATATTGTTCGAGATCAGTGATCTTGCGAAACGGTTAGTAGAGTCGCCTGCGTGGATCAGGCTTCGGCGGCGGCTTCGGCGGGGGCGGCTTCGCCACCACCCTGCTGGTCGGCCACGGCCTTGACGACGCGGGCAAACATCGAGGCCGGCTCGGCCAGGACGCGGGCCAGCATGGACAGCGCCTGCTCGCGGGTCGGCAGCGATGCCAGCACGTCGACGTGGGCGGCCGGCAGCAACTTGCCTTCCACCGCGACGAGACGGGCCTGCAACTTGTCGTTGCCCTTGGCGGCTTCCTTGATCAGGCGCCCGGCAGCACCGGGTTCCTCCAGCGAGAACGCGTACAGCAGCGGACCGGTCAGGGCGTCCTTGACGACCTCGAACTCGGTACCGACCACGGCGCGCGAGGCCAGCGTGTTCTTGACAACCTTCAAGTACACGCCGGTTTCGCGGGCCGTCTTGCGCATCGCGGTCATCTGACTGACCGTGGTGCCCGCGTACTCGGCTGCGACCAAGGAGTGGGCCTTGGCGGCGATGTCTGCCAGCTCGGCGACTACTTCTTGCTTCTGGGACAGATTGAGAGCCATTGCACTCCTCCAATTGAATTCCGCTTACGGCTCCTGCCGTTGGCGGTCCTAGGCGACGCCGGTCCCTGGCATCGGGGACACCTTGCGGCGTCCCGGTGGCGGCCACTCCAGAAAAATTTTCCAGAAGGCACCATCTACGCAGGCCGACCCGAAGGTCAGGATTAAGCAGCCCCGTTTCCACCGACGGCGATTCCCTGCCAAGTCGAGCTTCCGTGCCCGTCGCCGGTAGGCGTTGACCGCACCTGCGGTCTTTGACGGCTATCGCCCGGACCGGGGCCCGGGCGATGCCCTCAAAATTTCTTGATTACTTCAGCACCAGGGTCGACTGGTCGACGGTGACGCCCGGGCCCATCGTCGAGCTGACGGAGACCTTCTGCAGGTACTGGCCCTTGGCGGTCGCCGGCTTGGCCTTGATCAGGTCCATCAGCAGCGCCTCGAGGTTGCCCTTCAGCGAGCCATCGTCGAAGTCGGCCTTGCCGATGGTGCAGTGGATGATGCCGGCCTTGTCGGTGCGGTAGCGGACCTGGCCACCCTTGGCGGCCTTGACGGCCTCCGCCGGGTTCGGCGACACGGTGCCGACCTTCGGATTCGGCATCAGGCCACGCGGACCGAGCACCTGGCCGAGCTTGCCGACCACGCGCATCGCATCCGGGGTCGCGATGACGACGTCGTAGTTGAGGTCACCGGCCTGCATCTTCTCGGCCAGGTCGTCCATGCCAACGGCCTCGGCACCCGCGGCCAGGGCCTCGTCGGCCTTGGCGCCAGCCGGGGCGAACACCGCCACGCGGACCGACTTGCCGGTACCGGCGGGCAGCACGGTCGAGCCGCGCACCTGCTGGTCGGACTTCTTCGCATCCACGCCCAGGCGCACCGCGACGTCGACGGACTCGACGAACTTGGCCTTGGTGGCGGTCTTGATGATCTTGATCGCTTCGTCGAAGGCGTACGCCTTGCCCGGAACGACGGCGGCCTTGATGGCCTTCTCACGCTTGGTCATTGCCATCTTCTCAGCCCTCCACCGTCAGACCCATGCTGCGGGCGGAACCCGCAATCGTGCGCACCGCCGCTTCCAGCTCGGCCGCGGTCAGGTCCGCTTCCTTCGCCTTGGCGATCTCCTCGAGCTGGGCACGGGTGACCTTGCCCACCTTCTCGGTGTTGGGGCGCTTGGAGCCGGAGGTGACGCCGGCCGCCTTCTTGAGCAGCACGGTGGCCGGGGTGGTCTTGGTGATGAAGGTGAAGGTGCGGTCGGAGTACGCGGTGATGATCACCGGCGTCGGGAGGCCGGGCTCGAGCTTCGAGGTGGCCGCGTTGAACGCCTTGCAGAACTCCATGATGTTCAGGCCGCGCTGGCCGAGGGCGGGACCCACCGGCGGCGACGGATTGGCCTGACCGGCCTTGACCTGCAGCTTGATGTAGCCGATTACTTTCTTTGCCATCTGGTTTGCTCTCCGGGTGCAAGCGCCTGTTGTCAGGCTCCCCATCGGGCCGGGAAATCACGTGTCCCGGCGTTCACGTCGCACTTGCGCAAGCAGCCGCTCGGGGCGACCCGAACGGCTGTGGCGGCTTTCTGGCCACCCGGCGCTGACAGCGCAGCCGGGCAGTATACATTAGTTTTTCGGCGCGGGCGCGCCGGCCGGATCAGGCCTTCTCGACCTGGCCGAACTCGAGTTCGACCGGGGTGGAGCGGCCGAAGATCAGCACGGCCACGCGCAACCGGCTCTTCTCGTAGTTGATCTCTTCGACCACGCCGTTAAAGTCGTTGAACGGGCCATCGGTGACACGGACCATCTCGCCGGGCTCGAACAACACCTTCGGCTTGGGCTTGGCCACGCCTTCCTGGACGCGGTTCAGGATCGCATCCGCCTCATGGTCGGCGATCGGCAGCGGACGGTCGGCGGTGCCGCCGATGAACCCCATGACCTTCGGGGTTTCCTTGATCAGGTGCCAGCTCTCGCTGTCGATCCGGGGGATGCCGTTCTCGTCATTGGTGGCGATCTGGACCAGCACGTAACCCGGGAAGAACTTTCGCTCGGAACGGCGCTTCTGGCCGGAGCGCATCTCCACCACTTCCTCGGTCGGCACGAGCACGTCGCCGAAGCGGTCCTGCATCTCGGCGCGCACGATGCGGTCGCGCAGCGCCTGTGCCACCGACTTCTCGAAGCCGGAATAGGCGTGCACCACGTACCAGCGGCGGTTGCCGGCGGCGGGCTGGGCGTTGTCTGCGTTTTCCACGTCTGTCATCTCCTTAGCGTCCCAGCAGCCATTTGACGGCGGCCTGGATGACCACGTCGAAGCCGGCGAGCAGCAGGCTCAGGATAATCACCGCGAGGATGACGACCCACGTCGTGCGCGTGGCTTCCTGGCGCGTCGGCCAGACCACCTTGCGCAGCTCGAAACGGGATTCCGAGAGGAACTCCAGCACCTGCCCGCCCTTGTGGCTGGACAGGAAGACCACCGTGCCGGCGACAAGGCCGCCGAGCACGGCGAGCGCGCGCAACGCCCCCGGCCACTGCTCGAACCACAGATAGGCGAACACGCCGGCCGCAACCAGCAGCACCGCAAGGGCGTACTTGACGAAATCGCCGGCACTGGCGGACCTGGGTTGTTCGACCTTGCTGTTCATCCGGCTCGTCGCACGATCCGCTTTCGCGACCGCGTCATCAGGTGGCACGCCAGGAGGGACTCGAACCCCCAACCTGCGGTTTTGGAGACCGCTGCTCTGCCAATTGAGCTACTGGCGTATGTTTGGTCGCCCCGATTCCCCGGGACCCTTGAGACGGCGAAGGCGGACCACGGATCCGACATCAATCCTGGGCCCGCCGTTCGCGCGTTGGCGACTGCCCGCGCCGCGGGCAGTCGACCTCGTTTGTTACTTGATGATCTTGGAGACCACGCCGGCGCCGACGGTACGGCCGCCTTCGCGGATCGCGAAGCGCAGGCCTTCGTCCATGGCGATCGGGTTGATCAGCGAGACGACCATCTTCACGTTGTCGC
>NZ_JBJXHK010000053.1:0-16271 GCF_046638635.1 Lysobacter zhanggongensis | reverse complement strand
GGCGCGCGGACTGGCCGCAACCGCATCCCGCCAGGCGGCGGCGCACTGCGCGGCCTGCAGGCGCAGCGCGCCCCGGCCCAGAACGACGACCAGTATCAGAACGGGCAGGTAGACCCACCACCGGTGGACCGGCAAAGAGATCAACCACCCGAGTACCGCCGATAGCACCGCCAGCCCGCTCGACACGGCCAGCACCGGATGGCCGGTCCCCGCCAGCCGACTGCCAAACGCTATCGCGGCGACGAACAGGAGCACGCCGGCCAGAGCCGGGACCGGTCCGGTCAGGGCGACGAAGACCAACAGCCAGACCGCGGCCAGCGCATAGGCCCACGGCCATTGCCGCCATGCGCGCAGCGGCCAGGCCACCAGCGCCACGAGTCCGGCCAGCAACAGGCTCTCGCCAAAGCGCCCCCACGGCAGCACCTGCCATGAACGGTGCGCGACCAGGCCAAGGAGACAGGCCAGCGGGCCACTCCAGATCAGGCCTTCAAGGAGGATGTGGCGACGCGTGGCGTGGGTCGGTGACAGGGTCGGCACCGCGGCATCCTAGCAGGCGTCAACGTTAGAATCGGCCGCTGAAGCCGATCGCGCCGGAGTTCCGATGCCCGCCCCACTGCACGTCGTCATCCTCGCCGCTGGCGAAGGCAAGCGGATGAAATCCGCGCTCCCCAAGGTGCTGCAGAAGATCGCGGGGCAGCCGATGCTCGGCCACGTCATCGCGACGGCGCGCGCGTTGCGGCCGGCGGGGATCCACGTGGTCTACGGCCACCATGGCGAGCGCGTCCGCGATGCCTTTGCCGACCAGCGCGACCTGCACTGGAGCGAGCAGGCCCAGCGGCTCGGCACCGGCCACGCGTTGCAGCAGGCCATGCCGGACGTGCCACAGGACGCCCGCATCCTGGTGCTCTACGGCGACGTGCCATTGATCACCGCCGATACGTTGCAGCGGCTGCTTGACGCGCCGGGACGGATCGCCGTGCTCGTGGCCGACCTCGAGGACCCCACCGGGTACGGCCGCATCGTCAGGGACGCGCAGGGCAACGTTGGCCGCATCGTCGAGCACAAGGACGCCGACGAGGAACAGCGCGAGATCAGCACGGTCAACACCGGCATCCTGGTCGCCGACGGCGAACCGCTGCGGCGTTGGCTTTCGCACCTGGACAGCGACAACGCGCAGGGCGAGTACTACCTCACCGACGTGTTCGCCGCCGCCGCGGCCGAGTTCAGCGCGGCCGAGATGGTGCATGTCGAGGACCCGGTCGAAGTCGAGGGCGCCAACGACGCGTGGCAGCTGGCGCAGCTGGAGCGGGCGTTCCAGCGCCGCGCCGCACACGCGCTGTGCGTGGCCGGTGCGAGGCTGGCGGACCCGGTCCGGATCGACGTGCGCGGCGAGGTGACGGTCGGAAGCGATGTGGAAATCGATGTCGACGTGGTGTTCGAGGGACGGGTGGAACTCGCCGACGGGGTGCGGATCGGCCCGTTCTGCCGGTTGCGCAATGTCAAGCTGGGCCCGGGGACCGAGGTGCGGGCGCACTGCGACCTGGATGGCGCGGTGGTCGAGGGCGCCGCGACGATCGGCCCGTTCGCACGACTCCGGCCCGGCACGGTGCTCGCCGATGGCGTGCACATCGGCAACTTCGTCGAGACCAAGAACGCCAAGGTCGGCGTGACCAGCAAGATCAACCACCTCAGCTATGTCGGCGACGCGCTGATCGGCGTCGGCGTCAACGTCGGTGCGGGCACGATCACCTGCAACTACGACGGCGTGAACAAGTCGACCACGCGCATCGAGGACGGCGCCTTCATCGGCTCCAACAGCTCGCTGGTAGCGCCAGTGACGATCGGCAAGGAAGCGACCATCGCCGCCGGTTCGGTGGTGACCCGCGAAGCCCCCGCCGGCCGGCTGACGGTGGCGCGCTCGCGGCAGGCCGTGGTCGAGGGCTGGCAGCGGCCAAAGAAGAAGTAGGCCACCTGCCGCGGTGGGCAGCCCGCCCGGGCGGCGGGGTGCACAGGCCCCGGCGATACTGCACCCGGGGGTTTGCGCCGCTAGACTGTGCGGATACCTGCAGGAGCTGCTCCCCCATGTGTGGAATCGTTGGCGCGATCGCGGATCGCGATGTGGTACCCGTCCTGATCGAGGGGCTCAAGCGGCTCGAGTACCGGGGCTACGACTCGGCCGGCATCGCCGTGCTCGACGGCGCGGACGTGCGCCGGGTGCGCCGTACCGGGCGCGTCTCGGAGATGGAGGGCGCGGCCCAGGCGGAAGGCTTCCACGCGCAGGTCGGCATCGGCCACACCCGCTGGGCCACCCACGGCGGCGTGACTGAAGCCAACGCGCACCCGCACGTCAGCCACGGCGTGGCGCTGGTGCACAACGGCATCATCGAGAACCACGACGAGCAGCGCGAGAAGCTCCGCGCGATGGGTTACGCGTTCGAGTCCGAGACCGACACCGAGGTCATCGCGCACCTGATCCATTCCTTCCTCGCCCAGGGCCTGGACCTGCTCGCCGCGGTCCAGCGCGCGGTTGCCGAGCTGCACGGCGCGTATGCGCTGGCGGTGGTGAGCCGCAAGGAGCCGGGCCGGATGATCGCCGCGCGCATGGGTTGCCCGCTGCTGGTCGGCCTTGGGGAAGGCGAGAACTTCGTCGCCAGCGACGTCTCCGCGATCATCCAGGCCACGCGTCGGGTGATCTTCCTGGAGGAGGGCGACACCGCCGAGATCACCCGTGAGTCGGTGAATGTGTTCGACGAGGCCGGTGCCCCGGTCGAGCGCGATGTGCACGTCTCGGACGTGTCGCTGGCCTCGCTCGAGCTCGGCCCGTACCGGCATTTCATGCAGAAGGAGATCCACGAGCAGCCGCGCGCGATCGCCGACACCATCGAAGCGGTGATCGACAACGCCGGGTTCTCTCCACAGCTGTTCGGGGCCGACGCCGCCGACGTGCTGCGGGGCGTCGAAGGCGTGCAGATCCTGGCCTGCGGTACCAGCTACTACGCCGGCCTGACCGCCCGCTACTGGATCGAGGCGATTGCCGGGCTGCCGTGTTCGGTCGAGATCGCCAGCGAATACCGCTACCGCGCGGCGGTCGCCAACCCCCGCCATCTCGTCGTGACCATTTCGCAGTCGGGTGAAACGCTCGACACGATGGAGGCGCTCAAGTACGCCAAGTCGCTCGGCCACGACAAGACGCTGTCGATCTGCAACGTGCCCGAGAGCGCCATCCCGCGCGCCAGCCGGCTGGTCTACTACACCCGCGCCGGTGCCGAGATCGGTGTCGCCTCGACCAAGGCGTTCACCACTCAGCTGGTCGCGCTGTTCACCCTGACCGCGACGCTGGCCAAGCTCAACGGTCGACTCGACGAAACCCGGGAAGCCGAGTACCTGGAGGCACTGCGCCACCTGCCGGGCAGCGTCCAGCATGCGCTCAACCTCGAACCGCAGATCATGGCCTGGGCCGAGCGGTTCGCGCCCAAGAACGACGCACTGTTCCTCGGCCGCGGGGTGCACTACCCGATCGCGCTGGAAGGCGCACTCAAGCTCAAGGAGATCTCCTACATCCACGCCGAGGCGTATCCGGCCGGCGAGCTCAAGCACGGCCCGCTGGCGCTGGTCGACGAGGACATGCCGGTGGTGGTGATCGCCCCCAACGACAGCCTGCTGGAGAAGGTGAAGTCGAACATGCAGGAGGTGCGCGCGCGTGGCGGCGAGCTGTTCGTGTTCACCGACGAGGACAGCCAGTTCGGTCCGTCCGACGGCGTGCACGTGATCCGCGCACCGCGCCACGTGGGTGCGCTGAGCCCGATCATGCACACCATCCCTGTGCAGCTGCTGGCCTACCACGTGGCGCTGGCCCGCGGCACCGACGTCGACAAGCCGCGCAACCTGGCCAAGTCGGTGACGGTGGAATAGCCGCCGGCCGACAGGCGTCCGCGGAGGTACGAAGCCCGGCATTTGCCGGGCTTCGTGTATGGCGGTTGCGATGCCGCGACCGGTCAGTCCGCCGGGGCGTATCGCAGGGTCACGAACCACTCGCGTCCGGGCTGGTTGTAGAACGCCACGGTCTCGTAGTCGCGATCGAACACGTTGGCGACGCGGCCCTGCAGGGTGAGGGCGCGGGTCAACGCGTATTCCGCGCGCAGGTCCAGGGTGGCGCGCCCAGCCAGCCGCATCGTGTTGGCGACGTCGTCGTAGCGCGGCCCTTCGGCGATGCCGGTCAGTCCAATGCGCAGGTCGCCGAAGGCGCGGTCGAGCTCGACCCGCGCGCCGTGGCGGGCGCGGCGTGGCAGTTCCAGGTCGGTATTGAAGGTCCGGTTACGGGTGTCGAGCCAACTCAGGCTGGCGGCCACCTGCCAGTCGGCGACGTCGGTGGCGATGCCGAGCTCGGCGCCGCGCATGCGCGCACGCTCGACATTGTTGGGCAAGCCGATCGCCGCGTCGAAGGCGATCAGGTCCTCGACCCTCGTGTCGAATGCATCCAGGCGCAGGTCGACCGTGCCGTTCTTCCAGCCGACGCCCAGCTCGGCCGTCTCCGACTCCTCCGGCCGCAGGTCCGGGTTGCCGAAGAACGGGTAGTACAACTCGTTGAAGGTCGGCGCCTTGAACGCGGTGCCCCAGCCCGCACTGACCCGCCAGCCACCGGCGAAGTCGAGGCCCCAGGCGAGGCTGCCGGTGGTGTGCCCGCCGAACTGCTCGTTGTCGTCGCGGCGCACCGCCGCCTGCAGGCCATGGCGCCCCGCGCGCGCCTGGTACTGGGCGAAGGCGGCGCGGTTGTCGCGCTCGTCGGTGACGTACACGGTGTCGCCGTCGACACGGTCGCGCACCCAGTCCACGCCCACGCTGAGCAGGTGGTCGCGGGCCAGGCCGAAGTCGCCCTGCAGGCCGGCGCTGTCGCGGTCGGTGTCGAAGAAGCCGATGTAGGTGCCGTGGTTGAACTGGTCGGAGGCATCGACGTTGCGGCCGGCCGTGAGCTTGAACTGGGCGGTGTCGGATGGTCGCCAGCGCACGCTGCCGCCGACCACCTGCTGCAGGGTCTCGGAACGGTTGCTGTAGTCGCCGTCGAAGTCGTTCTCACCCTCGCTGCGCAGCCCCTGGGCCGACAGTTGCCATTGGCCCAGGTCGATGCCCGTACGCAACGAGAGCGCGTGCTGGACGTAGCCGTCGAGGTCGGGTTCGGGATTGCTGATGAAGCACCCGCCCGAGAACGGGGTCGGCTCGGCGACGTCGCAGGCGTTGAATCCCTCGGTGCGCTGGAACGCGTAGTCGGCGCCGAACCAGGCACGCCCTTCGCGGCCGGCGAAGCCGACGCCGTACTCGTGCGCGCCGTGGCTGCCGCCACCGATGTGCATGCGCGGCGTCCAGCCGGCGGCGTCGCGGCGGGTAAAGATCTGGATCACCCCGCCGATCGCCTCGCTGCCGTACAGGCTTGAGCGCGGCCCGCGGACAATCTCGATCCGCTCGATCAGCGCGACCGGCAGGTTCTGCAACGACACCAGGCCGGAGGTCGGCGAGCCCACGCGGATGCCGTCGACCAGCACCACGATGTGGTCCGACTCCGCGCCCCGCAGGAACAGCGTGGTCAGCTTGCCGGTGCCGCCCTGGTTGGCCAGCGATACGCCGGCGCGGCCGGCGAGCAGGTCCGGCAGCGAACGAGCCTGGCTGCGCTCGATCGCTTCGCGGTCGATCACCTCCACCGGCGCAAGCACGGCGTCGACATCGAGCAGGGTGCGGGTGGCGGTGACGACCACTTCGTCCAGGTCCTTCGCCTGCGGTGGCGCCGCGGCCTCGGCATGGGCGGGGGCGGCCGACAGGGCCGGGATGAGCAGCGCCACGGCGGCGGCGAGCGGGGCAAGGCGGAATCGCATTCGATAGGTCTCCAGGCGCACGGCGGCCGTCCCCGGCATCGACCGTGCAGTATCGGGAAGTCGCGTGGAGAGGGTGGTCGAACGGACTCGGAGGGCGGACAGGCGCCGACGTCGCCGCCGCCATGCCCGCCGCATCGCAACCAGTCAGCTCCGCGGCCGGTCTCCGGACTCGCGAGGGTGTCGTTCGACACAGCCGTGGCGCCTTCCCATGCGATTGCACAGTGGCGGTGAGCCTTGGCCGGACCCGCCTGCGCGGATCCACTCGCTTACCGTTGCGGGGGCAGTGCCGGAATGGTCCGGGTGCTGTGCACCCGACGTCACCGGCTTCCCGTTTCAACCCGCCGGCAGGACGCCGCCGGGTCACCTCGAAGCGCGGGCAGTGTACGCGATCGGAGCGGGTGCGGGCCGGGGATGGTCGTTACGCCTCGTCCGGGCGCTCGGGCACCGTGTCGGCGGTCAGCACGGTGGTGCGTACCGGCCCCGCCGGTGGCTTGTGACGCGGCGCCGGCAAGCCGGCGATCGCAGCTTCCGCCGCGCTCACCAGCTCGGTCCGGCGGGCATCGGGTACTTCCTGCCAATGGCAGTCCTGCAGGGCGCCTTCGATCGCGTACAGCAGGTTGAGGGTGGGTTTGAAGCCCGCGCGCTTGACCCGCATGAAGGCTTCCACCGGCCCGGCCTCGGCGATGTCCTCGCGCGTGCGCAGACCGACCTGGCGCAGCCAGGCGGCCGACTTGGGCCCGATGTTGCGCAGCTTGGCGGCCTCGTTCATGCGAGCGACTCCAGGTAGACCCGGGCCAGTGCTTCCATGCCGCGCTGGTCCTCCTCGTCGAAGCGACTGGTGCGCGGGCTGTCGATATCGAACACGCCGACCAGGCTGTCGCCGTGCACCAGTGGCACCACCACTTCCGAACGCGACGCCGAATCGCAGGCGATGTGGCCCGGGAAGGCGTCCACGTCGGCCACGCGCTGGGTCTGGCGGCTACTGGCGGCGGCGCCGCAAACGCCCTTGTCGAGCGGGATCCGCACGCACGCCGGCTGCCCCTGGAACGGCCCGACGACGAGCTCCCGGCCGTCGAAGAAGTAGAAGCCGACCCAGTTGAGGTCCGGCAGTGCGTGGTAGACCAGCGCCGACAGGTTGGCGGCGTTGGCGATGCGGTCGGATTCGCCGGACAGCAGCGCGCGGGCCTGCGCGGCGAGCTCGGCGTATTGCTCCGGCTTGCTGCCGGACAGGGCGCTGGCGGTGAACATCGCGCGAGTGTAGCAGCGGTGCCCACGCGACTCCGGCCCCGCGAATCCCTACGATGCGCGGATGATCTCCCCACCCGCGACTCCCCCCCCGCTTCCCGCGCGCTTCTACGTCACCGGCACCGACACGGGTGTAGGCAAGTCGGTTGCATCGGCGGCGTTACTGCATGCACTGCGCGCGCGTGGCGGCCGGGTGGTCGGGATGAAGCCGGTCGCCAGTGGTTGCGAGGTTGTCGATGGCGGTTGGCGCAACGAGGACGCGCTGCTGTTGCAGGCGGCCAGCGACCCGCGGCCGGCGTATGCAGACGTCAACCCGTACGCATTGCGTGCGCCGGTGGCGCCCGAGCTTGCGCTGCGAGACGAGGGCATCGAACTGTCGCTGGCGCCGATCCTCCAGGCCTACGAGCGGCTTGCCGCGCAGGCCGACCGGGTCGTGGTCGAGGGTGTCGGTGGCTGGATGGCCCCGTTGTCGGCGACGCTCGACCAGCTCGACCTGGTACGCGCGCTGGACCTGCCGGTGGTGCTGGTGGTCGGGATGCGGCTGGGATGCATCAACCATGCGCGACTGACCGTGCGCGCACTGGCGGAGGACGGCGTCAGGCTTGCCGGCTGGATCGCCAACGAGGTGGAACCGGCGATGCCGCGGCTGGACGAAAACGTCGCGATCCTGCGCATGCGCCTGCCCGCACCTTACTGGGGGCGGCTGCCGCATGCCCCGACGCCCGACCCGGCCCGGCTTGCCTGCCACCTGCAGCTGCAGGCGGCCTGAACTTTCGCGCCGGCGTAACCCTGCGGCGTTAGCGTTCCGCCACTGCGACGGGCGCCATGGGCCGGGCTGACTTCCGGCATGGGGACATGGCAAGCGTCATCACTAAACTGCGCGGTACACGAAATGGATGACGAGGCCCCCATGCGCCGCAACCCCCTGATCACCGCACTGTTGCTCGCCGGCGCACTCGCCCTTGGCGGGTGTGGCGACGATCCCGCGGCCGAAGGCGCCGCTGCCGGTGGTCCGCCGGGCGGCATGCAGCTCCCGGTCGAGACCGTGACCCTGCAACCCGAGCCGCTCGAGGGCGGGCTGCAGACCGTCGGCAGCCTGCGCGCGGACGAGTCCGTCGTGGTACGCCCGGAGGTGGGTGGCCGCATCGAGCGCATCCATTTCGAGGAGGGCGGCAGCGTCCGTGCCGGGCAGCCGCTCTTCAGCCTGGACGCGAGCCTGGCGCGTGCCAGCCTCAACGAGGCATCCGCCAACCTCGAGAACAGCCGGCGCGCCAACGCGCGTGCCGCGGAGCTGGCCGAGGAGCAGTTGATCGCGCGCTCGGACTACGACCAGACCCGGGCCAACTACGCGGTCGACCAGGCCCGCGTGGCCTCGGCCCGCACTGCGCTCGACAAGATGACGCTGCGGGCGCCGTTCTCGGGCCGGATCGGCCTGCGCGAGGTCAGCGTCGGCGACTACGTCAGCATCGGCCAGGACCTGGTCACGCTGGTGCGGATGGACCCGATCGAGGTCGACTTCAGCGTGCCGGAGGGCGCGCTGCCGCAGCTGCGCCAGGGGCAGTCGATCAGCATCACCGTCGACGCGTTCCCCGGCGAGACGTTCGGCGGCAAGGTGGTCGCGATCGCGCCGGTGATCGATCCCAACAGCCGCAGCGTCCAGCTGCGCGCGCAGATCGCCAACCCCGACGCACGGTTGCGCCCGGGCCAGTTCGCCAAGCTCACGCTCGACACCAGCACCGGCGGCGACGCGATCCTGGTGCCCGAACAGGCCCTGATGCAGGAGGGCGAGACACGTTTCGTGTTCACCGTGGTCGATGGCAAGGCCGTCCGCACCGAGGTCACCACCGGGCGTCGCGTGCCGGGCAAGGTGCAGGTGCTCGAAGGGCTGCAGGCCGGCGACGTGGTGATCGTGGCCGGGCAGGGCAAGCNGCGACGCGATCCTGGTGCCCGAACAGGCCCTGATGCAGGAGGGCGAGACACGTTTCGTGTTCACCGTGGTCGATGGCAAGGCCGTCCGCACCGAGGTCACCACCGGGCGTCGCGTGCCGGGCAAGGTGCAGGTGCTCGAAGGGCTGCAGGCCGGCGACGTGGTGATCGTGGCCGGGCAGGGCAAGCCGATGATGCAGGACGGGATGCCGGTGATGGTGATGCCGGCCGAGGGCGCCGGGGCGCCCGCCGCACCCGACGCGGCACCGGCGAACGCGCCCGACGACGACGCCGGCCAGGGCTGACGGGAGCGCACGATGGTCCTCTCCGACATCTCCATCCGCCGCCCGGTCTTCGCCACCGTCATCAACCTGGTGGTGCTGCTGCTGGGCATCATCGCCTACGACCGCCTGGCCGTCCGACAGATCCCCAACGTCGACACGCCGGTGGTGACGGTCAACACCAGCTACCCCGGCGCGAGCGCGCAGGTGATCGAGTCGCAGGTGACCCAGCCGATCGAGGACGCGCTGTCCGGGGTCGAGGGCATCGAGTACATGCAGTCGGTCAGCCGCGAGCAGTCCAGCCAGGTGACCATCCGGTTCCGGCTCGACCGCGACCCCGACGGTGCCGCCAGCGACGTCCGCGACCGTGTTGCGCAGGCGCGCCAGCGGCTGCCGGACGAGGTCGATGAGCCGATCGTGCAGAAGCAGGAGGCCGACGCCGAGCCGATCATCTTCCTGGCGTTCTCCTCCGACCAGCACTCGCAGGTCGAGATCGCCGACTACGCCGAACGCCTCGTCAAGGACCGCATCCAGCAGATCCCCGGCGTCGCCCAGGCCCAGGTGTTCGCCAGCACCTATGCGATGCGCGTGTGGATCCAGCCGCAGCGGCTGGCCGGCTTCGGCCTGACGCCGGTCGATGTCGAGCAGGCGCTGCGCAGCCAGAACGTGGAGATCCCGGCCGGCCGCGTGGAAGGGACCGACCGCGAGTTCACCGTGCTGCCGCAGACCGACCTGCAGACCCCGGAGGAGTTCGGCAACGTCATCCTCGGCGAGTCCAACGGCTACCTGGTGCGGCTCAAGGATGTCGCCAGGATCGAGCTGGGCGCCCAGCAGGAGCGGTTCCGGGCGCGCTACAACGGCGTCAACGCGGTGCCGCTGGGCATCACCAAGCAGGCCGTGGCCAATCCGCTGGAGATCTCCGAAGCGCTGGAGGCGCTGATCCCGCAGATCCAGCGCACGCTGCCCGAGGGCCTGCAGCTGGACATCGCGTTCGACTCGACCATCTTCATCGAGAAGTCGATCGAGGAGGTCTACAAGACCGTGATCGAGGCGGTGCTGCTGGTCGTCGTGGTGATCTTCCTGTTCCTTCGCAGCTGGCGCGCCACGCTGATCCCGCTGGTGACGATCCCGGTCTCGCTGATCGGCGCGTTCGCGCTGATGCTGGCGTTCGGCTTCACCATCAACACGCTGACCCTGCTGGCGATGGTGCTTGCGATCGGCCTGGTGGTCGACGACGCGATCGTGATGCTGGAGAACATCTACCGGCACATCGAGGAAGGCATGCCGCCGTTCCAGGCGGCGCTCAAGGGCAGCAAGGAGATCGGGTTCGCCATCGTGGCCATGACCCTGACGCTGGCGGCCGTGTACGTGCCGCTGGCGTTCTCGACCGGTCGCACCGGCAAGCTGTTCGTCGAGTTCGCGATGACCCTGGCCGGCGCCGTGCTGGTCTCGGGTTTCACCGCGTTGACGCTGTCGCCGATGATGTCGTCCAAGCTGCTGCGCCACGAGAAGAAGCACGGGCGCTTCTACGAGGCCGGCGAGCGCGTGTTGCGGCGGCTCGACGACGGTTACCGCGCCGTGCTGACACGGGCGCTCAAGCTGCGCTGGGCGGTGGTGGGCGTCGGGCTGGTGGTGTTCGCACTGGCCGGCGTGCTGTTCATGACACTGCCGCGCGAGCTGGCACCCCAGGAGGACCAGGGCGTCATCATCGGCTTCGGCCAGGCACCGGAGGGTTCGACCGTCGGCTACACCGACCGCTACGCGCGGATGATGGAGCAGGGCTTCGCGAGCGCGCCCGGCGTGGTGAGTTACTTCCAGCTGGTCGGCTTCCCGTCGGTGACCAACACCATCGGGTTCGTGATGCTCGAGGACTGGGACCAGCGCGACACTTCGGTGCAGGAGGTGCAGGGCGCGCTTTTCCCGCAGTTCATGGGCATCCCGGGGATCATGGCGTTCCCGACGCTGCCGCCACCGCTGGGGCAGGAAGGCTTCGGCCAGCCGGTCAACTTCGTCGTGCAGAGCACGGGCACCTGGGAGGAGCTTGGCGTCATCGTGCAGAAGATGATGGCCAGGATGGCCGAGAACCCCAACCTCACCAACCCCGACAGCGACCTCAAACTCAACAAGCCGCAACTGAGCATCACCGTCAACCGCGAGAAGGTGGCGGCGGTGGGCAGCGACGTGGCGACGGTCGGGCGCACGCTCGAGTCGTTGCTGGGCGGGCGCAACGTGACCCGCTTCAAGCGTGGGAGCGAGCAGTACGACGTGATCGTGCAGGTCGAGGACGCCGACCGCCGTACCCCGGGCGACCTGTCCAACATCTACGTACGCGGCGGCGACGGCCAGATGGTGCAACTGTCGAACCTGGTCGACGTGCGCGAGACGGTCGCGGCCAAGGAGCTCAACCACTTCAACAAGCTGCGCGCGGCGACCATCAGTGCCGGCCTCGCGCCGGGCTACCCGATGGGCGAGGCGCTCGACTGGATGGAGGCGGCGCTGGCGGAAGTCGCGCCGGAGGCCACCTACGACCTGTCCGGGCAAAGCCGCGAGTTCCGCGAGTCGTCCAGCGACTTCGCGATGATCTTCGGGCTCGCGGTGGTGTTCATCTTCCTGGTGCTGGCCGCCCAGTTCGAAAGCTGGGTCGACCCCATGGTGATCCTGCTGGCGGTGCCGCTGGCGGCGTTCGGCGCGTTCCTCGCGCTCACGCTGAGCGGCGGTAGTTGGAACATCTACTCGCAGATCGGACTGGTGACACTGGTGGGCCTGATCGCCAAGCACGGCATCCTGATCGTGGAGTTCTCCAACCAGTTGCAGGAGCAGGGGCGGACGAAGTTCGACGCGGTGGTCGAGGCGGCGGCGCTGCGGTTGCGCCCGATCCTGATGACCACCGGCGCGATGGTGCTGGGCTCGCTGCCACTGGCGATCGCCAGTGGCGCCGGCGCCGAGGCACGCAACCAGATCGGCTGGGTGGTTGTCGGCGGCATGGGCATCGGCACCTTCTTCACCCTGTTCGTGGTGCCGGTCATGTACCTGCTGATCGGTCGCGACCACCAGAAGGTCGCCGCCCGCCAGGCGCGGCGCGAAGCCGAACCCGCGCCGGCCGACCCCGCGGGCTGATCGCGCGCACAAAAAACCCGGCAGCGCGGGCTGCCGGGTTTCGTGTTCCTGCCGAAGCCGGAGAGAGAGACGGTGGCGGCTGCGCTTACTTCGCCGGCTTGCTGCCCTTGGTCGCGCTGTCGACGTAGGCTTCGGCCTTCTGCGTCGCGTTGCGGGCGGCCTGCTCGACGTTGGCCTGCGTGGTGCGGGCCGTCGACTCCAGCTGCGCCTTGGCGATGCTGGCGATCTGCTCGTTGGTGCTGACCGTGCGGCCAATCACTTCCTGGCCGGTGGCGACGCCGCGCTCGATGTTCTCGCGGGCAACCTGCGCGGCCTTCGGCCACAGGTCCTTCAGGCCTTCGGCGTCACGGACCTGGGTGGCTTCGCCGAGGAAGGCAAACGTGGCGTTGGCGCGGTCCTCGATGGCCGCCAGCTGCAGGCCGAACACGGCCCCGGCGTTGTCGAGGGCGAGGCGGTTGACCTGTGCCGCGGTCTCGGCGAACTGGCGCGTCGCGGCGGCGAACTGTTCGTTGAACTGCTGGTACATGGTGGGCTCCTGCTGCTGCGCCGACAAAGGGTTTGCCGGTTTGTGCGATGCAGCATAAACCCGTTTTTGTTGCAATGCAACATCCCGCGCTCGGGGCCGTTCAGGCGGCCGCCCGGGGGTCATTGACCCCGGTAGCGGCACCCCGAGGTGCAGGTCTCATGCACCACCACCTCGCTCAATAGCGGCAGGGCCGGCTTGAGCCGCTCCCAGATCCACACCGCAAGCCGCTCGCTGGTCGGGTTCTCCAGCCCCTCGACGTCGTTGAGGTAATGGTGGTCAAGGCGCTCGTACAGCGGCTGGAACGCCTGCTTGACGTCGGCGAAGTCCATCACCCAGCCGCTGTCGGCGCCGATCGCGCCGCTGAGGTGGATCTCCACCCGGAACGAGTGTCCGTGCAGCCGCGCGCACTTGTGCCCCTCGGGGACGTTGGGCAGGCGGTGCGCGGCTTCGAGGGTGAAGATCTTGAAGATGTCCATCCGCGCATTCTATCGTCCGCCCGCTGTACACCACCGGGCGATCGGCCCGGGAACGCCCCGGTGCCGGCCTGTCGCGTGGCACGATGGCGGCATGGAAACCAACGTGGTCGACCTGGCCCAGCTGCGTCGCGGTTGCGCGCAGTGCTCCCTCCAGCAGCTGTGCCTGCCCGCGGGTATCGGGCAGCAGGATCTGCAGCAACTCGACGATATCGTCAGGCGTCGCCGCCCGGTGGCCACGGGGGAGCGCCTGTTCCGCCCGGGCGATGCACTGACGTCGGTCTACGTGGCGCGCGACGGCGCATTCAAGACCGTCAGCACGAGCGAGGACGGCGGCGAGCAGGTGGTCGGCTTCCACCTGCCAGGCGAGTTGATCGGTCTGGATGCGCTGGGCCACGGCCGCCACCGTTGCGAGGCGGTGGCGCTGACCACGGCGAATGTCTGCGAGGTGCCGTTCGAACAGCTGGCCACCGTCGCGGCCCAGGTCCCCAGCCTGCAGCAGCAACTGCTGCGCGTGATCGGCCAGAGCGTGGGTCGCGACCAGGACCACCTGGGGATGCTGGTGCGGCGGCAGGCCAATGAGCGCATCGCGTTGTTCCTGCACGGCCTCGGCGAGCGATTGCGCAATATCGGTGAGTCGGGCAGCCGCTACCGGTTGCCGATGAGCCGCGAGGACATCGCGCGCTACCTCGGCCTTGCGCTGGAGACGGTGAGCCGTGGTTTCACCCGGCTGCAGGAGGACGGCGTGATCGCCGTCACCGGGCGGCGGATCGAGATCCTGCAGCCCGACGAGCTTGCGCGCCTTGCGCATGGCGGCGAACCGGCCCCGCCTGTCCAGCGCCGCGCGCGGTCCTGATCCAACGCGCTATCCCGGTAGCCTCCCGCCCGGCGCGCTTGCCGCGCGGCTAGACCGTCCGGGGCAGGCAGCCCAGTGCGGCCAGCCAGCCGTGCACGGCCGGTACCTGCATCAGCCACGGCGAGGCGATGGTCAGCACGCCCGCCAGCAGGACCAGCACAGCCGCCGCGTGGCGCCAGCCGCGGCGTTGCAGGCGCTGGCCCAGGCGCGCGCCCGACCACGTCAACGGCAGCATCAGGGGCAGGGTGCCGAGCCCGAACGCCGCCATCGTCAGTGCACCGTTGCGCGCGTCGGCCTGCAGCCAGGCCGCCGCAAGCAGGGTCGTGCTCAGCCCGCACGGCATCCAGCCCCACAGCATGCCCAGCCCGATTCGCTTGGCCGGCGTGTCAGCCGGCAACAGCCGGCGCTGCAATGGTCGCAGCCAGCGCCACAGGCCGGCGCCCGGTCGCGGCAGGAAGCCGAGTCGGCCGCGCGTATCGAGCAGCCGCAGGGCCACGATGACCAGGACCACGCCGACGGCGGCGCGCACGCCGATCGCGAGCCAGTCGAGCCTGGCCAGGTCGACGATGCCATGGCCGAGCCCGCCGGCGATCGCGCCCGCCAGCGTGTAGCCCAGCACGCGCCCGGCATTGGGCTCGAGCGCGGCGATCCAGCTGGTGCGGCCGCCCGCTGCGGAAAAGCCGGTGGCGATGCCGCCGCACATCGCCGCGCAGTGCGCGCCACCCAGCACGCCGCTGAGCAGCGCGGCCCCCAGGGTCAGCCAATCGATCGGCACGGCTCAGTCCCTGCCGCCGGCACTGTCGTGGCCGGGGGCGTCGCCATCAACCTCGCCCTCGCGCGTGTCCCCACCGGCGCGCGCGGCGCGGTCCAGCCGCTGCGAGCGCTCGTGCGGGTCCTCGCGCAGGATGTCGATCGCCGGGGTGTCCAGGTCCTCGAACTGCCCGCGTCGCACGGCCCACACGAAGGCCCACACCGCTGCGGCAAGCAGCAGCAGGCTCAGCGGGATCATCACCAGCAGGATGTTCATGCGGTTTCTCCCGTCGCCGGCACCCGTGCCAGTCGCAGCGCATTGGCGGTGACGACCAGCGAGGACAGCGCCATGCCGAGCGCGGCGATCCAAGGGGTCACCAGCCCGGCCGCGGCCAACGGCAGCGCGAGCACGTTGTAGCCGGCCGCCCAGGCGAGGTTCTGGCGGATCACCCGGCGGGTCCGGCGCGCCACCGCGACCGCCTGCGGGATCCGCGACAGCGAATGCCCGGTGAGCACCAGGTCGGCGGCGCGCTGCGCCAGTGCCGCGCCATCGGCGACGGCCAGCGAGACGTCGGCGCCGGCCAGCACCGGGGCGTCGTTGAGGCCGTCTCCGACCATCGCCACCACCCGGCCGTCGCGCTGCAGGCCGCGGGCAAACGCCAGCTTGTCCTCCGGACTCTGCCGGGCGTGCGCGCGTTCGATGCCGACCGTCTGCGCGAACCGTTCGACCGGCCCGACCGCGTCGCCGCTGGACAGGTGCACCGTGAGGCCGGCATCGCGCAGGGCGGTTACGGTGTCGCGTGCGTCGGGCCGCTCGGATTCGCGCAGGGTGAAGCGGGCGATCGCGCGCTCGCCGTCACCCAGCCAGAGCCGCCCGTCGTCCCCGGTGCTGGCGGCAAAGCCAGGCCGGCCCAGCCGCCAGCGCTCGCCGTCGACCGTTCCGACCACGCCCTCGCCGGGGATGGCCTTGAGCCGGCTCGCTACCGGCGCCGCCGCCACGCCCGCGAAGGCACGTGCGATGGGATGGCCGCTGTCGCGCTCGAGCGCCGCCGCGATGCCCAGTACCTGCTCCTGCGAATAGCCGGCAAACGGCTCGACGCGCACCAGCGCCGGCTGGCCGTCACTGAGCGTCCCGGTCTTGTCGAACACCACGTCGGTGGCCTGGGCGAGCCGGTCGAGCGCGTTGTCGCGCACGGCCAGCACGCCGATCCGCGCCAGCGCGCCGTGCGCGGC
>NZ_JBJXHK010000052.1:0-16399 GCF_046638635.1 Lysobacter zhanggongensis | reverse complement strand
CGCCGGTGGCGGCGGCCAACGAGCCGGTCGCGCCACCGGTGCCTGCGTCAACCGCCCCGCTGGCGCCGGCGCCGTCCGATTCGCGCGAGATCGCGCGCGCCGGTGACCTGCCACCGGAGATGAACGTCTGGCGCGCACGCGTGCACGGCGCGCTGGTCAAGCAGATGGACCTGCGCCGGCTGGACGTACGCAGCCTCAGCGACGAGGCACTGCGCGAGGCCACCATGACGCTCATCGACGAGATCATGGCGCGCGAGTTCGCCGACCTGCCCCGGAGCATCAACCCGCGCCGGCTGGCCAAGCAGGTGCTCGACGAGGCGATCGGCCTGGGCCCGCTGGAAGACCTGATCGACGACAACACGGTCACCGAGATCATGGTCAACGCGTTCGACCAGATCTACATCGAGCGCAACGGCCGCATCGAGAAGTCCGAAGTGTGCTTCACCAGCGAGCGCGCAGTGCTGTCGGCGATCGAGCGCATCGTCACCCCGCTTGGCCGGCGCATCGACGAGAGCTCGCCGATGGTCGACGCGCGCCTCAAGGACGGCTCGCGCGTCAACGCGATCATCCCGCCGGTGGCGCTGCGCGGCGCCAGCGTCAGCATCCGCAAGTTCGCCAAGCGCAAGCTCACCGGCGAGGACCTGTTGACCTTCGGCTCGATGGACCAGGCGATGCTCGACTTCCTGACCATCGCGGTGCGCGAGCGCCGCAACATCGTGGTCACCGGCGGCACCGGCTCGGGCAAGACCACGCTGCTCAACATCCTGTCGAACTTCATCCCCGACCACGAGCGCATCGTCACCATCGAGGACGCCGCCGAGCTGAAGCTGGTGCAGCCCAACCTGGTCGCGCTGGAAGCGCGCCCGCCCAACCTCGAGGGCAAGGGGCAGATCACGATCCGCGACCTGGTCAAGAACGCGCTGCGCATGCGTCCCGACCGCATCGTGGTCGGCGAATGCCGCGGCGGCGAGGCGCTGGACATGCTGCAGGCGATGAACACCGGCCACGAGGGCTCGCTGACCACCGCCCACGCCAACAACCCGCGCGAGGCGCTGTCGCGGCTGGAGGTGATGGTGCTGATGTCGTCGATGGACCTGCCGATGACGGTGGTGCGCGAGCAGATCGCCTCGGCGGTCGACCTCATCGTGCACCAGCGGCGCTACCCGTGCGGTTCGCGCAAGGTCAGCCACATCACCGAGATCACCGGACTGGAGAGCGGCACCATCCAGATGCAGGACGTGTTCCTGTTCCGCCCCCGCAACCATTCGGGCGCGGACGGCCGGGTCGAGGGCGACTTCATCGCCACCGGCGCGGTGCCGGAGTTCTACGAGGAGCTGGCCGAACGCGGCGTACCGGTCGACCTGTCGATCTTCCACAAGCCGGGAGGTAACGGGTGAGCGTCTGGCTGATCGGCGTGCTGGTGTTCGTTGGCGTGGCGGCTGCCGGCATCGTCGCGGTGCAAGCCAGCGAGCGGTTCATGCACCGCTACCAGGAAAGCTTCGTCAACCAGGCGCGGATCAACCTCGCCGACATGTTCATGTTCATGGACACGGGCAGCCTGTTCACCGTCAACGTCGCCCTGCTGGTGCTGGTGCCGCTGGTGCTGTGGGCGGTCACCGGCAACCTGCTGCTGCCGATCGCCGCGGTGGTGCTGCTGGCGGTGCTGCCGCGCAAGATCTACGTGTGGATGCGCCAGCGCCGCATCGACCGCATCCAGGAGCAGCTGCCGGACGGTCTGCTGATGCTGGCCGGCAGCATGAAGGCCGGTGTCGGCTTCGGCCCGGCGATGGAGGCGATGGTCGCCGACGGCATGCCGCCGCTGGCGCAGGAGCTCGCGCTGGTGCTGCGCGAGCAGCGCATGGGAGTGAAGACCGAGGAGGCGCTCGACCATTTCGCCGAGCGCGTGCCGGTGCAGGACGTCAAGCTGTTCGTCTCGGCCGTGCAGATCTCGCGCGAGGTCGGCGGCAACCTTGCCGAAAGCCTGACCATCCTGGCCGAGACGCTGCGGCGCCGGCTGATCATGGAGGGCAAGGTCAAGGCACTGACCTCGCAGGGGCGCCTGCAGGGCATCGTCATGGCGATGCTGCCGGTCGCGATGGTCGCCTTCCTCGCGTTCGCCTATCCCGAAACCATGCGGCCGATGTTCCATACCCCGATCGGATGGACGGTGATCGCCATCTGCGTGGTCATGGAATACCTGGGCTACCGGATGTGCCGCAAGATCATGACGATCGACGTATGAACATGCTGCTGATCCTCGTCGCGTTGTCGGCGGCCGCCGCGGTCGGACTGGTGTTCGTGGCCACCCGCGGCCTGCTGCAGCAGGTGCCGCCGGAAGACCGCCATTACCAGGACCCGCTTCCGCGCGGACTGCAGCTGATCTGGCCGGTGGTGACCGCGACGACGCTTGCAATCGCGCCGCGCCTCAAGTCCGCGCAGCTGGAGAAGACCCACCGCGCGCTGCAGTCGGCCGGGCAGGACTACGTGCTGACGCCGGAGAGTCTGTACGGCCTGCGCGTGGTCGTCGCGGTGATCGTCACCCTGTTCTTCGCGCTGCTGGTACTGATGCTCGGCCGGGCAAGCCTGGCGACGTTGCTGATGTGCGTGCTGTTCGGCGCGCCGCTGGGCTGGATGTACCCGACCCTGTGGCTCAGCGAGAAGCGCAACCTGCGGCGACGCAAGGTCGTCCGCGACCTGCCGACCTACCTGGACTTCATCACCATGGCGGTCGAGGCAGGACTCAACATCACCGGTGCGATCGAGCAGGCGGTGCAGAAGGGGCCGCAGGGGCCGCTGGGCCAGGAGTTCGCCCGCATGCTGCGCGACCTGCGCGCCGGCCTGCCACGCGCCGAGGCGCTGCGCCGGATGTCGGACCGGATGGACATCTCGCAGATCGCCAACTTCACCAGTTCGCTGATCCAGGCCGACCGGGTCGGTGCCAGCCTCAGCGACGCCCTGCGTGCGCAGGCCGGCCAGCGCCGCGAGGAGCGTTTCCTGCGCGCCGAAAAACTCGCGCTGGAAGCGCCGGTCAAGATGATGCTGCCGCTGGTGATGTTCTTCTTCCCGCTGATCTTCCTGGTGCTGGCGTACTTCATCTACCTGCAGATGAAGCAGCAGGGGATCCTNTCACCAGTTCGCTGATCCAGGCCGACCGGGTCGGTGCCAGCCTCAGCGACGCCCTGCGTGCGCAGGCCGGCCAGCGCCGCGAGGAGCGTTTCCTGCGCGCCGAAAAACTCGCGCTGGAAGCGCCGGTCAAGATGATGCTGCCGCTGGTGATGTTCTTCTTCCCGCTGATCTTCCTGGTGCTGGCGTACTTCATCTACCTGCAGATGAAGCAGCAGGGGATCCTGTGAGGGCGGGGCGCCTCTACCGCGGCGGCGCCTGCCTGGTGCCGACGGTGTGGCGCGCCGACCGCTGGTGGTCGCGGTTGCGCGGCCTGCTGGGCCGGCGCCCGCTCGCGGGCGATGCCGCCGAGGCCCTGTGGCTGTCGCCGTGCAGCTCGGTGCACACGTTCGGGATGGGCTACCCGCTCGACCTGCTGTTCCTCGGCCGCCAAGGCGAGGTGCTCGGCTGGCGCGAGGGCGTGAAGCCCTGGCGTGCATGCGCGCAACGTGGCGCGCACGCGACGGTCGAGCTGCGCGCGGGCAGCCTGTCGCGGATCGGCCCGGTCATGGGGGAGGTGCTGCAATGGCAATCGATCGACGCGTGAGACGCGCCACGCACGCGCCGGCGCACGGGCGGCGCCGCCAGCGGGGGCAGTCGCTGCTGGAGTTCGTCATCGTGGTGCCGGCGTTCCTGTTCCTGCTGCTGGCCGCGTTCCAGTTCATGCTGATCTACCGGGCGAAGGCGACGCTCGATTACGCCGCGCTCGAAGCGGCACGCGCCGGCGCGGTGCACGGCGCCGACATCGACCAGATCCGGCGTGGCCTGATCCGCGGCATCACGCCGCTGTATGTCGACGCGCCCGGGATGGGCGGCGCGCTTGAAGGCGCGGCGAAGGCCGCGGTCGACGTGGTCGCCTACAGCGACATCGAGATAGTCAGTCCCACGCGGAGTGCCTGGAACGATTTCGCCGAGCAGCAATGGGACGGCAGGCGCGCGCTGCCCAACGACAACCTCGCCTTCCGCGACACCCCCGTCGGTGGCAGCGGCCTCACCGTGCAGGACGCCAACATCCTCAAGATCCGGGTGCGTTACTGCTATCCGATGATCGTGCCGTTCGTGGATCGCGTGATCGGTGGCCTGTCGGCGCTCATTACCGAGGGTGACACCTGGCGCGAGGACCTGCGCTGCTCGATCGGCCACTACAGCCGCATGCGGCTGGAGTCGTACGCGATCGTCCGGATGCAGTCGCCGATCAGCAATCCGTCGCGCCTGCGCTGACATGCGACGCGTTGCCGGCATCGTGTTGTGTCTGTGCACGCTCGCGCCCGCGACGGGCGCCATCGCGGGCGACGGCGGTGGCGAGGGCGTCTTCGACGTGACCCTGCACGCGCGCGCGACCGGCATCGGCCCGGTGCGCGGCGATGCGGTGATGCCGATGACCGTTCGGCTGTCCGGTGATCGCCTGCGGATCGACTTTGAAGTGTCGCGAGGCCAGGACGGTTACCTGCTGGCCGACACCGCGGCCGACCAGGCCTGGCTGGTCAGTGTCAGCGGCGATGTCGCGCTGCCGGTGCCCGCGCCGGCGTGGACCGCGTTCCGGCTGGACCCGGATGCACCCTGCGCCGACATGGGCGCGCGCTGCGAGCCCGGCGCGGTCGACGTCATCGCCAACCACCTGGTGCGCACGTGGCGCTACCGCCACGCCGACGGTCGCGGTCCGGACGGCACCGACAACGGGACGCTCTGGGTCGATCCGCGCACGGGCCTGCTGCTCGCGTTCCGCGGGCGGCTGGCCGGTCGCGAAGCGATCCGCGGCTACGAGGTGGTGGCGGTGGAAGCCGGCCCGCTCGACCCCGGCCTGTTCGAGCTGCCGCGTACCATCGAGCAACTGGAAGACACTGCCGGCGCCCGCCACGCGCGGTCCCGCGCCGGCACCCCCTGACACCCAAGGAGCCGTACCGATGAACCACGACCTGTCCCGTCCCCTCCGGATCGCGCTGCTGGCCGTCCTGCTTCCGGCCGCACTTGCCGCCTGCGGTGACCGCAACGCCGACGGCACGGATGGCGCCACGCCCGACACCCCAAGCGCGGACGGTGCGGACGCCGCGCCGGAAGGGGCGCCGGCGCCAGCGCCCGAGGCCCCCAAGCCGGCCGAACCGCAGGGCTTCGACATCGCAACGGTGCCGGTGTCGGAGGCGGCACTAGGCGACTTCCCGTACTTCACCCTGCCCACCGGCTACCGGCACCCCAACCGGCCGATTCCGGTGCGTGACTTCGACCGCGTGGCGGTGTGGACCGGCGACCGGCTGGAGTGGGTCGAGGGACGCGTGTTCGAATCGCTCGTGCATGCCGAGCGCGGCAAGGGCTGGTCGCGGCTCGAGGTGGTGCGCAACATCGACCACCAGATCGCGCAGGCCGGCGGCGTCAAGGTCACCGACTCAAAGCCGCCAAACGCAATCATCGACGCCTGGGACGAGGAGCAGGCGTACTCGCAGGGCCGCGGCGACATCTACAACGACAAGGTCGCGACCTGGCTGGTACGCCGCCCGGACCGCAACATCTGGCTGCACTTCGTCGGCAACACCGCCAGCGGCTCGTGGATGGTGATTGAGTCGGCGCCGTTCCAGGCAACCGCCGCACTGCTGCCGGCCAGCGAACTGAAGCAGCAGCTCGATGCCGACGGCCGCGTCGCCCTGCAGGTCAACTTCGCCACCGACAAGGCCGAGATCCTGCCGGACTCGCAGCCGCAGATCGAACAGGTGGTGCAGCTGCTCAGCGACGACCCGGCGCTGAAGCTTTCCATCAACGGCCACACCGACAACACCGGCGATGCCGGCCACAACCTGCAGCTGTCGGAGGCGCGCGCCGCCTCGGTGGTCGCCGCGCTCGCGGCTGGCGGCATCGACCGCGCACGGCTCCAGGCCAAGGGCTTCGGCCAGGCCGAACCGGTCGCCGACAACGCGACCGAGGATGGCAAGGCCCGCAACCGGCGGGTCGAGCTTGTCCAGCTGTAGGTCCATCGCGCAACGCTCGGGCACGCGCTCGGGCACGCCGGCGTTCTCCCCGGCCGCGCTCGCCCGCTGCCTGGTGGTGATGGCTGTGACGGCGTGTGCCCAAGCGCATCCCGAATGGGCCGTGACCAGCGGAAGCGTCGCCCTGGCGCCGTCGGCGTCCATTGACACATCGCCCGTCTGTGCGGCCTTGCAGGAAGCCAGCGGCTATCGCGCGCCTTCGGCACTCGCTCCGGATTTCAGCCGGTCGGCCCACCGCATCCTTGAGGTAGCCGCCGAGCCGGTCCGCTATGCATCACGGCCGGAGCGCGTGCCCGACGGCGTGCCGGTCCAGCTGGGCTACGCGCTCAACGACGCCGACGAACTGGAACTCACCCTGTGCGTGTGGAGCGACGCCGGTGCGACCCGCGCGCATGCCGGCACCTTCGGTTCGGAGGGCGGGCGGCACGCGGTCGCGCAGTCGATCTTCATGGCCGATGCCGACGCGGATCCCCAGCAGGAACTGGTTGTTCTGCTGGGATGGGCGGTGGACAACGCGCGGGACACATCCGGAACGTTCTACGCGTGGCACGTCTACGACATCGGGCATGCAGGCGGGCAGCTCCAGCGGTTGAAGCTCGAAGACGAGCCGCTGGTGTCCGGGTTTGATGGCGTGCGGGAGGGAGAACCGGTCACGTATCCGCTCAGGGATGAGCGTGCTTTCAAGGCATACCTGCAGGATCTCCAAGCGCGGCGCTTGAAGTGAAACGGACGCGTGCCGGTGTTGTGGCGACGCGACCGCGCGCGGTACGGTCTGCCCTCCCACTTTGCACAAGGACGTCTGCCATGGATCTCTCCCGCTACGCCATCGCATCGGCACTCGCTCTGCTCGCCACCGTCATGCTGTCGGCATGCAGTGCGCCCGACGCGGAACCAACCGCGCCACTCCCGGACAATGCGGCCGTCGTCGCCGCGACCACGGCGCCGTCGCCGGTGGCCCCGGTCAGCGCGCCAGAGAGCGCGCCCGTCGCCACCGTCGACGCCGCAGACCTGCCGACCGGCCCGGGGATGGACCGGTTGCGTGGGATGGTCGGCATGAGCGCGAACCTGTTTGCACTCGACCAGGCGTGCGCGCCGGGGCGGACCGACGCGGCCACGGTACGCAATGCGGCGCGCCAGGTGCCCGGGCGGCAACAGCTGGGGCTGAGCGATGCCCAGGTGGATGCGGTGTTCGACGCCGAGTACGCGAAGGCCAGGCAGAAGCTAGATGCACTTACCACCACGCAGCTTGCCGACACCTGCAAGGAAATCGAGGACCAGGTCCGGGCCGCGTCGAAGGCAGGCCCGTAGGCGGTGGCCGTGGCGGTCGCTTTGCGCCCCACGCCTTTGACCCGGCAACGCGCATCGCGCCTTGCCGCGGTTTCGCTCGCAGTGCTGCTTGCCGCTCCGGCGGCTGCCGCCGACTGGAACTGGGCCGACGATCCCGCGTCGCGCCGTCCCGAATACGCCAGCTCGGTGGCGGCCTGCGAACGGGTGCGCGACCTGCAGCCACCGGCCAGCGACCGCGCCGACCCGGCGCAGGCGGCTGGACTGGCCGACTGCGATGCCGAGGCCCTGTACTACGGTATCGGCATGGCGGCCGATCCGGTGCGGGCGCGACAGTGCGCCCTGCGCAATGTCGACTCCGTCGGCGCGGACAATGCCTTCCTGTTCGCCGGCAACGACCTGCTGCTGACGATTTACGCCAACGGCGTCGGTGCCGAGCGCGACCTCGAGCTCGCCACCGCGCTGGCCTGCCGGATGCGGGGTGCGATTGCCGAAGTGCACGGCCGCGTCAGCCATCTGCAGGCGATGAAGGACTCGGCCGACCCGGGTACCGGCTTCCACTTCTGCGACGACATCACCAGCGGGCTGGCGATGGGCTATTGCGCCGGCCACGCCGCGCGCCTCGACGCGCAGGATCGCCGCCAGCGCCTGGCCCGGCTGACCCGGCCGTGGCGCGAGGCCGACCGTGCCGCGTTCGAACCGTTGCAGGCCACCGCCACCGCGTTCGCCACGACCAGCGCCGACAACGAGGTCGACATGTCCGGCAGCGGCCGGGTGGCCTTCCACGTGCAGCACGAACAGCGCACGCTCGACGCCTTCGTCGCGCTGCTGGCAACGCTCGAGTCCGACAGCCTGCCGATCGCCAGCGCGGACGAGCGCGCCGCCGCAGACGCCCGCCTCAACCGCGTCTACCGGCAGCTGATGGCGCCGCCCGCGCCGGGCGAGGAGGCGTCCGGTGGGGATCCCGACCGCATCGGCTTCGGCACGGTCACACGCCCGGACATACGCGTCGCCCAGCGCGCATGGCTGGCGTACCGGGACGCATGGGTCGCATTCGCCGCCCAGCGCTACTGGAAGATGGAGGACAGCGTGGCGACGTGGCTGACCCGGCGCCGCGCCGACGACCTGGCGACCCACCTGTCCGGGCGCGACTGAGCCGCCGGCAGCAACGGAATGCGGCGTGGTTCAGCCGCCGCCCGGCAAGCCGAAGAACGCACGCGCGGTGGCCGTGCTGTTGGCCGCCGTCACGGCGACCTCCTCGCCGCGGTCGCGGGCGAGCTCCTCGACGATGTGCGCCAGGTACATCGGCTCGTTGCGCCGGTGCGACGGCGCCGGGCGGACCGTGCGCGGCAGCAGGTAGGGCGCGTCGGTTTCGATCATCAACCGGTTGGCGGGGATGTTGCCGACCAGCTCGCGCAGGTGCTGGCCACGGCGTTCGTCGCACAGCCAGCCGGTGATGCCGACGTGCCAGTCCTGGTCGAGGTAGTCGAACAGCTCGGCGCGGCTGCCGGTGAAGCAGTGCACCACCGCCGGCCCCAGCCGGCCCTCGAACTCGCGCATCACGGCCATGAAGTCCGCATGCGCGTCGCGCTGATGCAGGAACAGCGGCTTGCCGGTCTCGGCGGCGATCTGCAGCTGCATCGAGAACGCGCGACGCTGCGCCGGCCGCGGCGAGAAATCCCGGAAGTAGTCCAGCCCGCACTCACCCACCGCGACCACCTCGGCGTGCGCGTGCAGCGCGCGCATTTCCGCGTCGCACTCGGCGGTGTACTCGCTGGCATGGTGGGGATGCACGCCGGCGGTGGCGAACAGCTCGCCGGGGTGGGCGCGGGCGAGCGCCAAGGCTTGCGGCGAGTGTTCGCGGCTGGCGCCCGTGACGACCATCTGCACCACGCCGGCCTCGCGGGCACGCTGCATCACCGCGTCGCGGTCGTGGTCGAAGGAGTCGTGGGTGAGGTTGGCACCGATGTCGATCAGATCCATGGCGCCATTGTAGGAGGCCGATGCAGCAGTGGGCCCAGGGACGGCTCCTACAATGGGCCATGCGATTCCCGATCGACGACCTGCTGCCGCGCATCCGCGACAGCCTCGCCAGCCACCCGCGGCTGGTGCTGGAGGCACCGCCGGGCGCCGGCAAGACCACCCAGGTGCCGCCTGCGTTGCTCGATGCACCGTGGCTGGCCGGGGGTCGCATCGTGATGCTCGAACCGCGCCGGGTCGCCGCCCGTGCGGCGGCCAGGTTCATGGCCGGCCAGCGTGGCGAGCCGGTCGGCCAGACCGTCGGCTACCGCATCCGCTTCGACCGCCAGGTGACCGATGCGACCCGCATCGAGGTCGTCACCGAAGGCATCCTGACCCGGATGATCCAGGACGACCCTGCGCTGGAAGGCGTCGGTGCGCTGGTGTTCGACGAGTTCCACGAGCGCCATCTGTCGGCCGACCTCGGCCTGGCGTTGGCGCTCGATGTGCAGGCGGCGCTGCGCGAGGACCTGCGCATCGTGGTGATGTCGGCGACGCTGGACGGCGAGCGGCTGGCGCGGTTCATCGATGCACCGCGGCTGTCCAGCGCCGGGCGCAGTTTCCCGGTGGAGGTCGCGCACTTCCCGCCGCGACGCGACGAGGCGCCGGAGCACCACCTGCGCCGCGCGGTCGAGCACGCGCTCGCCAGCCATCCCGGCGACGTGCTCGCGTTCCTGCCGGGACGCCGCGAGATCGACCGCGCGATGCGCGCGCTCGCGGGCTCCAGTGCCGACGCCGAGTTGCTGGCACTGCACGGCGACCTGCCGGTCGAGCTGCAGGCGCGCGTGCTGCAGCCGGCCGATGACGGACGACGCCGGGTCGTGCTCGCGACCAACGTCGCCGAGTCCAGCGTGACCCTGCCGGGCGTGCGCGTCGTGGTCGACAGCGGGCTCGCGCGGGAGCCGCGGTTCGACCCCAACAGCGGCTTCGGCCGGCTCGACGTCGTCCACATCGCGCAATCCTCGGCCGACCAGCGCGCCGGTCGCGCCGGCCGCGTCGCGTCAGGTTGGGCGTACCGGCTGTGGCCGCAGTCGCAGCGGCTGGAGCCTCAACGCCGGCCGGAGATCAACCAGGTCGAACTGTCCGGCCTCGCACTGGAACTGGCCGGCTGGGGCGACGCCGACCTGCGGTTCCCGGACCCGCCGCCGCCGGGCGCGCTGGCGGCCGGGCGGGAGTTGCTGCAGCGGCTCGGCGCGCTCGACGGACAATCGATCACTGCGTTCGGCCGGCGGATGCTTGCGCTCGGTACCCACCCGCGGCTGGCGGCGATGCTGCTGGCGCCCGACGACGACAGCGAACGCGCGCTGGCCTGCGACCTCGCTGCACTGGTGGAGGCGCGCGATCCGCTGCGTGCCGGTGGCGACGCGTTCGCTGCACGCTGGCAGGCACTTGTCGCATTCCGGCGCGGCAGCCCGCCGCACGACGCCTCGCGCGGCGCATTGGCGGCAATCGACCAGGCCGCGCGGCAATGGCGCCGCCGCCTGCGTGTCGATGTCGCGCCGCCGGCAGACGCACCCGCGCACTTGATCGGCGACCTGCTCGCCCACGCCTGGCCGGACCGGATCGCCCGCCAGCATCCGGCCGACCCGCTGCGCTACCAGCTTGCCAACGGTCGGGGGGCGCGCCTATACGACGACAGCGTGTTGTTCGGCGAGCCCTGGCTGCTGGTGGCCGAGTTGCGCGACGACAGTCGCCAACCCGGACGCGACGCCCGCATCCTGCACGCGGCACCGGTGGATCCAGGTCGGCTCGAGCGTGTCTGGCCGGCGCGCTTCACCACCCGGGACCGTGTGTTCTGGGACACGGACCGCAACGCCATCGCCGCGGTGCGCGAACGCCGCTTCGACAGCATCGTGCTGGATCGCCGGCCGATCGCGCAGCCCGACCGGTCGCGCCACGCCGAGGCACTGGTGGATGCGGTGCGCCAGCTCGGCCTGGACGCGCTGCCGTGGACCGGCGCACTGCGGCAGTGGCGTGCGCGCGTGCGCAGCCTGCGCCACTGGAGTCCGGAACTCGGCCTGCCGGACCTGTCCGACGCGGCGTTGCTCGATACGTTGCCGCAGTGGCTGCAGCCCGCGCTTGCCGGCAAGACGCGGCTCGATGCACTCGCCGCCGACGCGCTCGCGGAAGCGCTCAAGTCCGGGATCGACTGGCCGACGCGCCAGCGGATCGACGCGCTTGCGCCGATCCGGGTTGCGGTGCCTTCGGGACTGCAACGCGACGTGCGCTACGGGTTCGATGACGAAACCGGCGAACCGGTCGCGCCGGTGCTGGCGGTCAAGCTGCAGGAGCTGTTCGGCTTGGCCGACACGCCGCGTATCGTCGAAGGCCGGGTGCCGCTGACGCTGCACCTGCTGTCGCCGGGCGGGCGACCACTGCAGGTGACCGGCGACCTGCGCGGGTTCTGGGAGCGCACCTACCCGGAGGTCCGCAAGGAGATGAAAGGGCGGTATCCCCGGCACCCGTGGCCGGACGACCCGTGGTCGGCGACGGCGACCCACCGCGCTAAGCCGCGGGGGACCTGATCGCCCGCGTCGCGACGTTCAGCCGCCAGCCGGCTGGGGTCGCGCGGCTCACGCCGGCTCAACGCGCTGCTGGGGACACTCTGCCCACGTTTCCCCCAAGGCCCCATCGCTCATGAGCAGACTCGACATGATCCCCGACCGCGCCCTGCAACTGGCCAGCAGCGTCGGCGACAGCCTCCGCCACGCGGTCCCCGGCGGCGCCGGTCGCTGGTTGGACGCCGGCGCCAAGCTCGGCGCGATCAAGGGCGGCGCGCGCGTCGCCGGGTTCTTCGTGCGGCGCCATCCCGCGCTGGTCGCGGCCACTGCCGCCGGTGCCGGGTTGCTGTGGTACGCCGCGCGTCGCAAGGCCAAACAGGCCGAGAGCCCGCCGATCGACGGCAGCGCAAAACGTGTCGAGGCGCGCCGCTCCAACGGATCGACCGCGCGCAAGCGTTCCTCGACCGCGCGCAAGAGCACGCGCTCACGCAGCACCGCCAGCACGCCAACTGCCGATTGAGTTCGAGGTTCTTCCCAGGGATCCTCGCCGGCGCCGGCAGCGCACGCGCCTGCCGGCGACTGCTCAGGCGTGTGCCGGCTCGCTGGCCTCGGGCAGCTCGATGATGAAGCAGGCACCGCCGCCTTCGCGGTCCTCGTACCAGAGCTGGCCGCCCGCCTTGACGACGATCTGCTTGGCCAGCGACAGCCCCAGACCGCTGGAGATGCCGTCCTCGGGTTGCTGCAGGCGGGTAAACGGCTTGAACAGTTCGCGCTGCATCGCTGCCGGGATGCCCGGCCCGCGATCCAGCGCCACCAGCTGCCAGTAGCCGGGCGCACCGGCCCGTCCGGCGAGCAGCAGTTCGCTGCCCGGCGCGTACTTCATCGCGTTGGTGACGAGGTTCTCGCCCAGCTGGCGCAGGACGCGCGCATCGATCGCGACATGCGCGCGTGCCGGCGGCAACGACAGCTTGACCTCGATATTGCGGGCGTCGAGCTGGAACTCGTAGCGTTCGACCAGCCATTCCAGCGTCGCCCCCAGGTCGGCGCAGGCGACCGTGCCGTTACGTTCCCCGGCACGTGATTCCAGGTAATGGCGGATGTAGCCGAGCGCGTCGTCGGCGCTCTCGTGGATCATCTGCAGGTAGCGCGGCACGCGCTCGGGCTTGCAGCCGTCGTGGATCAGGATGTCGCTGGCAAACAGCACGCTCGACAGCGGGTTCTTGAGGTCATGCGCGACCAGGTTGACCAGCTCCTCGCGCTCGCGGGCGACGCGCTCGAGCCGGTCGCGGGTGAGCTTGAGGCCGATGTGGGCGTTGACCCGGGCGAGCAGTTCCTCGGGGAGGAAGGGCTTGGTCACGTAGTCGACCACACCGGCGTCGAACGCACGCAGCAACAGGTCGCGATCGTGCGCGGCGGTGACGAACACCACCGGGATCCGCAGCGGCGGTTCCTGCGCTCGCAACGCAGCAAGCACTTCGAAGCCGTCCATGCCCGGCATCATCATGTCGAGCAGGATCATGTCGGGAACCGTCTCGGCGTAACGCGCCAACGCTTCCTGGCCGCTGGAGGCCGTGATGACCTGGTAGCCCTCGCGCGTCAGCAGCGCGCTGACAACCCGCAGGTTCGCGGCCTGGTCGTCGACGACAAGGATTCGGCCGAGCGTGGTTTCGGAGTGCGGCATGGAATTCCCGTGGCGGGCCCGCTCCCCACTTGCATCAAACTGAACGGGCGACCTCCGGAAGAATCGCAGGTTTGTCGCCGCAGGCCAATGTCCGTTGATGTCTTCACTGAACGCGTTCAGGAGGCGCCACCGGCCGTGCTGCGCGGATCGATCACGCGCCAGGCGCCCGGCGCGAGCCCGTCCAGGGCCACTGCCCCGATGCCCACCCGCACCAGCCGCAAGGTTGGCAGCCCGACCGCGGCGGTCATCCGGCGCACCTGCCGGTTGCGGCCTTCGGTGATGACCAGCTGCAGCCAGGCGTCCGGGACGGTCTTGCGAAAGCGCACCGGTGGGTCGCGCGGCCACAGGGCGGGCGGCTCCGCCACGCACGCGCGAGCCGGCCGGGTGGGGCCGTCGCGCAACTCGACACCGCGCCGCAGTGCATCCAGCTGCGCCGGTTGCGGTTCGCCTTCCACCTGCACCAGGTAGGTCTTGGGCTGCTTGTGGCGCGGGTCGGTCAGCCGGTGTGCCAGGCCGCCGTCGTCGGTCAGCAACAACAGCCCTTCGCTGTCGTGGTCCAGCCGGCCTGCCGGGTAGACCCCGCCGGGCAGGCCGAAGCCGGCCAGCGTCGGCCGCGGTGGCTCACTTCGGTCGGTGAACTGGCACAGCACGCCGTACGGCTTGTTGAACGCGATCAGCACGGGGCGGCGGTGGGCCCGTCAGCCGGCGGCGCCGGGCTTGCGGAAGCGCAACGTCATGCGGTCGCTCTCGCCGATCGCCTGGTACTTGGCGTCGTCCGCGTCGTCGTGGTTGTTGGACGGTGGCAGGGTCCACACACCATTGGGATGGTCGCGGGTGTCGGCCGGGTTGGCATTGACCTCGCTCTGGCCGTCCAGTTCGAAGCCGGCCGCCTCCGCCATCGCGATCACCTGCGCCTGACCGACATAGCCCGACTCGTCGTCGTCGCCCACGTCGGTCGCGGCGCGGTGTTCGACCACGCCCAGCGTGCCGCCGGGCTTCAGCACGTCGAAGAAGCCGTCGAACATCCCCTGGGCCTGCTGGTTGGAGCGCCAGTTGTGGACGTTGCGGAAGGTCAGCACCAGGTCGGCCGAGCCGACCGGTCCGAACACCGGTGCGGCCGGGTCATAGGCGACCACGGTGGCGCGGTCGAACCGCTCCGGGTCGCCGGCGAACTTTGCTTCCAGCCCGTCGCGGCTGCGCTGCTGGTAGTCGCGACCGCCACCGGCGGGCAGGGTGGCCGGGTCGACCACCGCCGCCACGTACTGGCCGCCATCGCGCAGGTAGGGCGCCAGGATCTCGGCATACCAGCCGCCGCCGGGGGTGATCTCGACGACGGTCTGGTCCGGCGACAGGCCGAAGAAGGCGAGCGTTTCGGCCGGGTGGCGGTACGCATCGCGCGCCGAGTTTTCCGGGCTGCGCCAGGCGCCCTGCAGCACGGCCGACAGTGCCGCGTCGGCGTCGGCGTCGGCGTCACCCGTGGCCGGTGGCGCGGTATCGGCGGGTGCGGATGTCTGGCCGGCGACGCCATCGGCCGGGGTGGTCGCGGTGGTGTCGGCGGTGCAGGCGGCGATCGCGGCGGGAAGCAGGGCGGCAAGCAGGAGACGTTTCATCGCGGCAGTCCGGTGGGCGGAAGATCGGCCAGCGTAGCGCCGCGTGCCTCCGCATGCAGCCATTCGCGGAAGGCCAGCAGGCCCGGGTGCGAGGCCGAGCGCGACGGATATACCAGGTAGTGGTCGTAGTCGCTGGGCAGGCGGTGCGGGCTGAGCACCACCAGTTGCCCGCTTTCGATCAGCGTGCGCGACCGGACCATCCGCGCCAGCGCCACGCCGATGCCATCGACCGCCGCCCGGTGCACCGACTCGAGGTCGTCCAGCCGGGTCACGTAGCGCTCGGGTTCGTGCCCGCCGTGCCGCTCGAACCAGCGCGCCCAGTGGCGCATCCCGGTTTCGCCGATCAGCGGCCAGCGGTGCAGCTCGCCGGCCGCGTCCAGGCCCATCCGCTCGACCAGCGCCGGGCTTGCCACCGGCGCCAGCGACTCGTCGAGCAGGTGCTCGGCGACGACGCCCGGCCAACGCCCGGCGCCCATCCGCAACGCGGCATCGACGTCGTCGTCGCGTTCGAAGTCCACCAGCCGCTCCGACGACAGCAGGTTGAGCTGCAGCAGCGGGTGCGCGGCCAGGAACCGGCCCAGGCGCGGCACCAGCCACCCCGAGGCCATCGACGGCAGCACGCTGACGGTGAGCACGTCGCCCCGGCGCGGCCCGGCGGGGCGCAGCGCCGCCTCGAGCGACTCCAGCGGTGGCCCCACGCGCGCCAGCAGCTGCTCGCCATCGGCAGTGAGGGTGACCCCGCGCGACCCGCGCGCGAACAGGCGTTGGCCCAGGCGTTCCTCGAGCGCGCGGATCTGGTGGCTCAGTGCGCTCACGGTGATGTGCAGGGCATCGGCGGCGCGCGTCAGGTTGCCGGTGCGGGCGGCGGCGACAAAGCCCGGGAGCAACTGCAACGGGAATCGACTCATGTTGAATCCAGCTCAAGCCTGGCTTGCGAAAGTATCGCTTTTTCAGGGGTTTGTGCCGGCATAACGTACGCCGTGTTGAACAAGGCCGGCATCCCGCCGCGCCACACGGAGCCTCTCATGAACCTGTTCCAGGGCCTGCTGTTCCTCGATGGTTTCCGGGTTGCGCCGGAACCCGCGGCCGACCGCCCCGTCGTCACGCGCACGCCGGCCGGCAAGCGCCGCGGCGCCGCGACCACGGCTACCGCCAAACGCGCCATGC